>DASYAT010000232.1:0-2568 GCA_036501205.1 Streptosporangiaceae bacterium
CGTACGATGCCGCACTGGTTCTGCCACCAGAACGCCGTGCTGGCGTAACTCCACACGGCGAAGTCCTCGTACCAGGGGTCGGCGTCGGCAAGGTCGTTAAGCAGGTCGATCATCGGCTGCCGCACCTGCCGCTCGCGGTCCTGCTATCCACGGGCGCTGACAGACTTACTGCTGTGCCGGCCTACTGCTGCGCTGAGTAGCTGGTGGGTTTCCAGATCTCGCTGGTGACGTGGTCGACGAGGGGGCCGTCAGTTTCGGACGCGGCCTTGGCCGCGAGCCAGTCCGGGTCGGAAGCGAACGCGCCCCAGCGCTGCTCCCTGGTGGCCAGGTCCGGCCAGGCGAGCAGGTAGTGCAGGGTGTTGTTCGAGGCGCCGAGATATGTCTTCCAGAATCCGACCTGGGTAATTCCGTGCCGCTCGAACAATCCCAGCGTGTGGTCGATAAACCGGCGCTCCAGGTCAGGCAGCCGGCCAGGGACAGCATGATAAAGCCGGTATTCGTACAGCACAATTACTCCTTAATCGAAACGGGTTGATTTATAAATCAGTAAAAGTGCGCTTGGATTTGCCACCAGTTACTGTATAATGGGGGTGCAAGTAGCGATAGTGCCAGATACAGCCGAGGGATTTCATGACGACGGCGAAAAGTTCTCCGGAGGTACCGCCCCAAGGGCGGTCCGCTAAGCCAGCGGCGGAGCAGGAATCCCGCGGGACCGTGCGATCCGTGCATCGTGCGCTCGACCTGATGAGCACGATCGCCAGCTTCGAGCATCCGCCGCAGGCCAAGGATCTCGCCGACAAGCTCGGGTTGCCGCTGCCGACCGCCTTTCACCTGCTCAAGACCCTCGTCGACGCCGGCTACCTGGTCAAGGAGTCGAAGACCTATTGGCTCGGGCCCGAGATTCCGCGACTGAATGCCGCGCTGGAGCGCGCCTACGCCATACCGGGCTGGATGCGCGAGGCGCTGGCCCGGCTGGCCTATGACAGCGGCGAGACCGCGAACATCTGCCGCTGGCGGAATAACGATGTGGAGATCGTCGCCGTAGTGGAAGGCAGGAATGCGGTGCGGGTCGCCGGTCACGCGATCGGATTGCGCGGTCACGCGCACGCGCGGGCGTCCGGGAAAGTGCTGCTCGCGTTCGGACCGGCCGCCAGGCGGCAGCAATACCTGGCCGGGCCGCTGGCCGCGATTACGCCGAATACGATTTGCGCTCCCGATCGGCTGGAGATCGAACTGGCCACGGTCACTCGCGACGGCTACGGACTCGACCGGGAAGAATTCATTCCCGGCGTCTGCTGCGTCTCCGCGCCGTTCCGTGACTCCGACGCGGCCTCGGCCGCGATCGCGGTCACCGTGCCCGCCGACCGGTTCCGGGAGCGGTCCGCCCAACTGATCGCGGCGGTGGTCGCGGCGTCTAGCATGGCCAGCAACTGACCGGCCCATCAGCTTGACCGGCCCATCAGCTTGGCTGGCTGGCCGGCTGAGCGCGGAGGGCGCGGATAACCTCTTGGCCCACTTCGGTCGTAGATGCCGTGCCGCCGAGATCAGCCGTGCGCACGTCGGTGCTGGCCAGCACGTGCTCGACCGCGCCGAGGATGGCAGCGCTCGCGGCCTGCTCACCGAGGTGGTCGAGCATCATCGCGCCGGCCCAGATCGCGCCGATCGGGTTGGCCTTGCCGGTGCCCATGATGTCCGGGGCCGACCCGTGCACCGGCTCGAACATTCCGGGCTTCGACTTGTCCGGTGTGATGTTGGCGCTGGCGGCCATGCCCATGCCGCCCTGGATCACCGCGCCGATGTCGGTGAGGATGTCCCCGAACAGGTTCGAGGCGACCACCACGTCGAACCGCTGCGGCGAGCTGATCATGTACGCGGCGGCCGCGTCGACCAGGATGCGCTCCAGTTCGACGTCGGAGTAGTCGGCGTGCACCGCCTCGACGATTTCGTCCCACATCACGAAGTGGTGCGGGCTGGCGTTGGACTTGGTGATGCTGGCCAGCTTGCCGCGCCTGGACCTGGCCAGCTCGAACGAGTACCGGGCCAGCCGCTCGACCCCGGCCCTGGTGAACACGTCGACCTGGATTCCGACCTCCATCGGCTGGCCGGCGTGCGCCCGCCCGCCGATCCCGGCGTACTCCCCCTCGGAGTTTTCCCTGACCACGACCATGTCAATATCGGCCGGGCCGCGGTCCCGCAGCGGGGAGAGCACGCCCGGCAGCAGCTTGACCGGCCGCACGTTCAGGTACAGGTCAAACTGCTGCCGGATCGGCAGGAGAAGACCCCACAGCGTGATGTGGTCAGGCACGTCGGGCCGACCGACCGCGCCCAGGTAAATGGCATCAAAGCCGGCCAGCAAGGCGAGCCCGTCGGCCGGCATCATCACGCCGTGGGCCTGGTAGTAATCGCTGCCCCAGGGCAACTGCTCAAAGGACAGCGTGAATTCACCGGCTACTGAATTGAGCACGTCCATGCCGGCGGCGAGGACTTCGGGGCCGACGCCGTCGCCGCCGATCACGGCGATCCGGTAGTTGGTCATTCCGCAAGCCTAGGCAGTCTGCAAGGGTGGCG
>DASYAT010000233.1:0-9448 GCA_036501205.1 Streptosporangiaceae bacterium
TCTGGCCGGCGCCTGGGGCCGATGGCTGAACTGGCACACCACCGACGCGCAACTCGCCGCCGCGCTCGGCCTATCGATGCCCCGCGTCCCCGCTGCGCCCGTGCTGCCGCCGCCGGGCCCGGAGCGCGGGCCCGTACCGCAGAGCCCGCTGTGCACCGGTTGAGCCGGCTCCGCCCCTCCTGGCTGCGGGCGTTGCCTCTGCTCGCCCGGCCCGTCATCCGCTCGATGCCGTGGACCACGCTGATCTTCGGCTGCCTGGCCGGCACGGTCGTCCTGGCCGTCGTGGCCCACTCGGCCGACGCCTCGCACTGGCAGCTCAGCCAGGCCGCGGTCCGCTATGCCTTCCTGCCCGCCATCGCCGCGCTGGCCTACGTCCCGCGCGCCCCGTTCCGCCCGCTGACCCAGGCCACGCCCATGCCGGCCTGGGTAGGTCCGGTCGGCCACATCCTGCTGGCCGCGCCCGTCCTCGCCCTGACCTGCTGGACTCAGCTGCTCATCATGGCGCACACCGTCCCGGCCGGCGCCAAGGGCGATCTGCCTGCCGTCTATCCCCTGATAGCCCAGCTCACCGGCTGGTGCGCGCTCACCGTGGCCGCCGCCGTCTGCGCTGACCGTTCCCGCTACGCCGACCTCGGCGGGGCCGTCGCCGCCCCGGTGAGCCTCGCCCTCATCGCGCTGGCCTGGTACACGCCCGAGTTCAGCAAGGTGCTGGTCGACCCTCCGGCCACCGCGCACGGCGTCGCTGTCGCCTGGTACATCCTCGTAGCCTCGGCGCTTGCCCTGACCGGCGCGGCGATGCGGGACCCCTGGCACCGCTACGCCCGAAAGCGCGGTGCATGATTTCAGCGGTCCAGAACAGCAGCAGAGTGGGTCTGCTGCTGCTCGCGGCGTCGCCGACGCCCGCCGGGCCCGAGTCACGAACTGCGGCTGCAGTACCAGTTCGTCGGCCGGCTAGCAGAAGACCGGGCCGAACGGGCCCGCGCAGACGGCTGCGGTTTCGGCCGTCGCACTCAGCGTCGTATGCGTGCCGCCCTGTGTGACCACTACGGTCGCCACGCGGTCTTTATCCCTTCTGCCTTGCGTGACTGACACTGCGCAGCTTGAGCTCGTCGATGTGCAGCCGCTGGCAATAAGTCCGCCAGGAGGCGTCCACGAATAGCTGGCGCTTCCTGACACGCCCTGCACCTGGAAAGTGATCGTGTAGGTAAAGCTGGGAACGCCGTTCGCGCAGAAACCCTGAGTGAAGTTTCCGTTGCCTGGCGAGATGTTGCAGGCCAGCGAGTTGCCGGCGGCCATCGCCGGGGTCAACGGTAAGAGGGTGGTAACGAGGACTGCAACTGCTGCGGCTAAGATACCGATTGGCGGACGCAAATGTCTTCTCCATTCATGAGAGGGCGTAACACTTCGTGGCTGACCTTCGTTAGTGGATCATTCCAGGTCGGATCGAGCCGAAGTCGAGTGAACAATCACAGCGTCTCAGCGCCTTCTATGACTGTCAATACAGAAAGGCGTGCGATTAGCAATTTGACACCATTCGGCTAACGCCGCTGTAAAATTGTGACTGGCTAGGCAGTCAACTGGTCGGCCTATTCCCTGGTTGCCATCAATGCTAGGAGTTTCATCGACGGCACCCCGTATGTCGGTCGGTGCGGTGCCGTCCCAGGGGGCGCTGACCTGGCCGCGCGGATCCGCGTCTTGGGACCGGTTAACCGGTCGTGCTGAGGTGGAGCGGCGTGGCAGAGTGCTGGCGTGGCGGTTGACGATGTTCCCCGGCAGATGGCAAGGACTAGGTACTTCACGCTCGGTGTTCCGCGTGCGATGACGGTCTCGCGGGATGGCGAGCGGGTGCTGTTCCTCCGCACTCGGGGCGGTGAGGACCCGGTCTCCTGCCTTTGGCGACTTGACCTGGACGGCGGCGCAGGGGACGGCGGCGCAGCGGACGGCGGGGGAGAACTCGAGCAGCTTCTCGCCGATCCGGCGGCGTCGTGGAACCTCGGTCCTGGCGATGTGCCCGAGGCCGAGCGCGTCCGGCGGGAACGGGCTCGCGAGCTCGCAGACGGGATCGTGGCCTACTCGGCCGACGCGGACTGCCGGACGGTGGTGTTCGCGCTGGACGGCAGGCTGTGGGTGGTGCGCGTCGGCGATGACCCGCGCGGGCCGGTCGGCGTCCCTGAGCCGGTGCCTGCTGCGGGCGCGGTGACGGACCCGCGGATTGACCCGACGGGGCAGCGCGTGGCCTATGTCTCCGACGGCGCGCTGCGCGTGACCGAACTGGCCGACGGGACGGACCGCCTGCTGGCCGCCCCGGAACACGACGAGGTTTCCTACGGCCTCGCGGAGCATGTCGCGGCCGAGTCCATGTACCGCTTCCGCGGCTACTGGTGGGCTCCCGACGGCCAGGGGCTGCTGGCCGCCCGGGTCGACAACTCTGCCGTCCGGCGCTGGTGGATCGCGGATCCAGCTGATCCTGAGCGGCCGCCGCGCGCGGTCAGGTACCCGGCCGCCGGAACCGCCAACGCGGACGTCACCTTGCACCTGCTGCGGCTTGACGGGAGCAGGACCGAGATCACCTGGGATCGGGGCGCATTCGAGTACCTGACGGCCGCTGACTGGGATTCCCGGGGTCCGCTCTTCAGCGTGCAGAGCCGGGATCAGCGGACCGTGATGGTGCTGGCGGCCGACGCGGTCACCGGGCAGACGACGCTTCTGCACACGGAGCGAGATGACGCCTGGGTTGAACTCGCGCCTGGCACCCCGGTGCGTACCAGTGCCGGAGTGCTGGTCACCGTGTCTGACCGGGACGGCTCCAGGCGTCTGGTGGTCGGCGGCGCTGCCGTCACGCCGGACGGACTGCACGTCGAGGTGGTCAGCGGCACTGACGGTGAGGCCGTCTACTTCACCGCCACCGACGAACGTGATCCCACCGAGCAGCACCTGTGGCGACATGACCAGGGACAGGGCTTGTCGCGGTGCAGCGCGGACCCGGGCATGCACGAAGGCAAGGCGGCGGGCGGGACAGTCGTCGTGTTCTCGCGCACCGAAGAGGGTTCCGCCGCTACCGTCGCCTGGCGCGACGGGACCCGCGCGGCCATCCCCAGCCTCCAGGCCGAACCATTGCTCCCGCCGCGGATCACCTGGCTGACTCTCGGCGCGCGGGAGCTGCGCGCCGCCCTGCTACTGCCGTCGTGGTACCAGCCGGGGACGCGGCTCCCCGTGCTGCTGAGCCCGTACGGCGGCCCGGCCATGCAGCGGGTGGTCCGCGTGCGCGGCGCGGCGTTCTGCGAGGACCAGTGGCTCGCTGAGCAAGGCTTCGCCGTCCTGGTCGCGGACGGCCGCGGCACCCCAGGTCGCGGGCCGGAATGGTCGAAGACCGTGTTCGGCGATACCCTCACCGCGCCGCTGGAAGATCAAGTGGACGCGCTCGACGCGCTCGGTGCTCAGTTCCCCGACCTGGACCGGGAGCGAGTCGGGATCCGGGGCTGGTCCTATGGCGGGGCGCTCGCGGCCATCGCCGTGATCCGCCGGCCCGATGTGTTCCACGCAGCCGTTTCGGGGGCCGCGCCGCACGATCAGCGGCTCTACGACACGCACTGGCGGGAGCGATTCCTCGGCCTTCCGCAGCAGAACCCGGACGGGTACGACAGATCGTCCACCATGACCGAGGCCGCCAGCCTGACCAGGCCGCTGCTGCTTGTTCACGGGATGACCGACGACAACGTCGTAGTGGCGCACACGCTCCGGATGTCGACGGCGCTGCTCGCGGCCGGTCGCCCGCACCAGGTCCTGCCGCTGTCCGGCGCCACTCACATGCCGACCGACGCCGACACCGTCACCCAGCTCATGCGGCACGAACTCACGTTCCTCGCCGAGTCCCTGGGCGTCATCCGGCCCGCCTGACCGTATCGGGAGGAGTCGATAGGCGCTGTCATTAGTGTACGATACGGTATCGTACATTATGGCCAGGGAGGCCATCGGGGAGGCGGGCAGGTGACCGGACCCGGTAACAAGCCCCAGACCAGAGGCGAGCCCCGGGAGCGCGCCATCCTGTCGGCCGTCATCGAGTTGCTCGGCGAGACCGGCTATGAGGCCATGACCATGGATGCGGTGGCCGCTCGGGCGCATGCCAGCAAGACCACGATCTACCGGCGGTGGCCGGGCAAGCCCGAACTGGTGCGCGCCGCAGTCGACGCGCTCGTCGCCGGGCAGGTGCTGGACGCGGCCGACACCGGCAGCCTGCGCGGCGATCTGCTGGCGGTGATGAGCGCGCTGCGCGGCCATCTGACCCCGCAATTCATGGCCATGATGAGCGGTCTTGTCCACGCGATGCGCATCGACACAGACCTGGCCGACCGCCTGCGTTCTCTCTTCGACCAGGACCCGGTCTCGGGGGAGATCATCGGCCGGGCTGCGCGGCGCGGGGAACTGCCCGCTGATGCCACCCGCGAGCTGGCGCACTTGGTGCACGAAGTGATCGAGGCCCAGGTGTTCCGCCAGATGATGGCCGGCGCCGACCTCGACGATGCCTTTGCCCTGCACGTCACCGACGACATCGTGATGCCCCTGCTGGCCGGCCGCCTAGCGCCAGCGCCAGCGAAGCCCACCAGATGACCAGATGTCCTGATGAGCAGAAAGGAGCGGCAGCCATGTCGCTGGCAGCCTTCGATCCCCAGGAGCTTGAGCGGTTCACGCGGACGTTCGAGAACCTCTTCCAGGCCGGCGACCCGGACTCGATGACCTCCTACTACACCCAGGACGCCCAGCTCATGGCCGACGGCATCGCGCCCATCCGGGGTCACGCGGAGATCGGCGAGTTCTGGCGGGCGGCCATCGACCGGGCGGCGGCAGCGAAGGCACGCCGCGTCATCCGGCTGCACGAGTCGTCCTCGTCCGGCGACCTGGGCTACGCCTTGTGCACCGTGACGGTCGAGATCCCCGCAGCTAACGGCGGCTCCGTCATCTCGGCCTGGGACGCCACCATCTGGCGGCGCGATCCCGGCGGCCAATGGCAGATCGCCGTCGACATCTCGACGCGTCTGCCCCCCGATGACCGGGCCCCGATGACCCGGCCTGGGAGCGGATAACAACAGCGGAACTGAGCCGGTCGCTCGCTGGCTGCCGGTCAGAACCAGGGTGTGCACACCTGATCAGTCCAGATTGACCCATTCCAGCGCAGCACGCAGGCGCGCGCCGGGCCGGGCGAGTACAGCTGATTTGACCAGGCCTGGACGTTGGCCGTGCTCGTGAACTCAAAGCCCGGAGTGTTCAAGCCGGGATTCTCCCTTCCGACCCAGATGAAGTACTGGACACCGGAAGTGTTCGGGGTAAACCGGGCCCAGTTGGTCTGGCAATGCGGACCCCACCGCAATTGGAGCCCGCCGCCATCGGCCGCGTAATCGGGCCCGACGTTCGTGGCTTGGAAGGAGCAGGGCACCCCCGGATAGTTGCCGCCGTAGTCGTCAAGCGTCCAGGATTCCTCCGGGTCGAGGTTGTCGCAGAGATAAGACTGGCAGCCGATCTGGCGGCCGGGATCGCAGTTCGCGTTCGCGCAGGTGAACTTGCCCATGAAGTTGCCGAGATTCTCGGCGAAGTTGGCCCACATGGTGGTCGCGCCGGCGATATTGAGCGGATCAGGAATCGTCGGGCTAGCCACCTCGCCGACCACCTGCAGGTGCAGATATCCGGATGAGTCTTTGTAGAAGGTAAACGTCACGGTCGACCCGGCTCCGTCGAAGTGCCCGGCGAGCGCGACGAACTGCAGATAACCCTGCTGTTCATGGTCATAGGAATCGACCGGCGCGTTCAGCGGGCAGACCACGCCCTCGATACACACCTTGAGCGGAATGTACTGCCCGTTGGCCGGGAATCGCTGCGGCCCTCCGCTGATCGGGAAAGAACAGTTGAAACATTGGTGCAGGGCCTCGAATGCATCGTTGGCCCCGCCGTGAATTCGAGTTCCGTTGACGTTGGCGACGAAGAAATCGACCGTATACAAATGTCGCAGCGTAGTGGCCTGCGCCGCCGTTGCCGTGCCGATGAGCGGAAAGCACAGTATGACCCCAATGGCAATCACCCATCGGGTTCTTCTGAATATGGACATCTCTCCTCCGGTCCCACGGGTGCTCACCCAGCCCGGCTGGCCGCCGAGCCAGGTCAGCCCGTCCCGCTGTCGTGCCAAGTATCACGACCGGGGGGTTGCGCGGATAGCATGAGACGGTAATAGCGACCATAGTCCGACCATTTCGCGACCAGTATTCCCGCGACGGGAGCAGAGCCGCATGGCCCAGGCAAGGCCGACGATGACGCCAACCCCTGCGGCCGTTGAATTGCGGGTGCTGCTGCGACGGCTGCGCCGGGAGCGCGGCTTCAGCCAGCGGGACCTGCTCGGTCCGCTGCATCTGGCTTCGCACAGCGCGATCGCCGACTATGAGAGCGGGCGGCGCATCCCGGCCGCCGACATCCTGGTCGGGTACGAGCAGATCTTCGGCCCCGTGGCGGCGCCGCTCCATGAGCTCAGGCAGCGGGTGCTGGCCGAGCGGGCGGCCGCCGAGGCCGGCCGCGGAGCGAGCGGTCAGTGGCTCAGCGCGTTGTTCGGCGGCGAGGCCCCGGCCATGACCGGGGTCATTCCCATGCAGTTGCCGGCCGACCTGGCCGACTTCACCGGACGGCGAAACGAGCTGGCGGCGGCGGAGTCACGCGGCCCGGTGACCGTCGTTTCCGGCCCGCCGGGAATCGGCAAGACCGTGTTCGCCGTGCGGCTCGGGCATCGCAGCCGCTCCCGCTACCCGGATGGCCAGCTCTTCGCCGACCTGCGCGGACACCAGCCTCGGTCCACCGACCCCGGCGAGATCCAGGGCCGGTTCCTGCGGGCGCTCGGCCTGCCCCCCAGCCAGGTGCCGTCCGATCCCGACGAGCGGTCGGCGCTGTACCGCTCGCTGACCGCCCAGCAGCGGCTGCTCGTAGTGCTGGACAACGCGCGCGACGAAGCCCAGGTCCGCGTGCTGCTGCCGACCGGCCCGTCCTGCGGGGTCCTGATCACCAGCCGGGCGTTGCTGCCAGGCATGGAAGGCGCGACCAGGATCCGGCTCGGCGTCCTGCCGGCCGACGACGCCATCGGGTTCCTGACCTCGATCGTGGGTGCGGACCGAGTCGACGCTGAGCAGCAGGGCGCCGTAAGGCTGACCGAGCTATGCGGCAAGCTGCCGCTCGCAGTGCGCGTGGCCGGCGCGCGGCTGGCGATCCGGCCCGACTGGCGAATCGCCGACGTGATCGCGATGCTCACCGACGAGCACGCCCGCCTGGATGAGCTGGTCGCCGGAGACCTCGAAGTCCGGGCGGCCTTCGACGTGTCCTACGAGATGCTCGACGACCAGACCAGGCGCGTCTACCGCCTCATCGGCGTGATGCCGGCCAGCTCGTTCACCGTAGCCAGCGTGGCCGCCCTCACCGGCCTCGACCAGGCTCAGTGCGGGCGGATCATCGAGTCGCTCGTCGACCTGAGCCTGGTCGAGCCGCTCGTACCTGGCCGGTACCGGCTGCACGACCTGCTCCGCCTCTACGCCGCCGGGCGCGCGATGCAGGAAGAGACCCAGACCGAGCGCGACGCCGCCGTCGACCGTCTGCTCGACTGGTACCTGGCCGTAGCCGATGTCGCGGACCGGCTCATCGTCCCTGGCCGCCGGCGCTTCTCGGGTCCCAGGTCGCCTCATCCGGAGCCCGGCTTCGGCGGCCGCGAGCAGGCAATCAGATGGTGCGACGATGAGCGGGCCGAGTTGGCGGCGCTCACTCGGACAGCGGCCGAAACCGGCCGCCACGTGCTCGCCTGGCAACTGCCCGACGCTGTGTGGGGCTATTTCACGCTGCGCCGGAACTGGCCAGACTGGCTCGACATGCTCACCTCCGGGCTGGCGTCGGCCAGGACGGCCGGGGACTGGTCCGGCCAGGCCAGCATGCTGGGCACCTTGGGCCTGGTCTATCTCGACCTGCACCGGGGCGAGGACGCCACCCGCTGCCTGCAGCCATTTCTCGCCATCGCCATCGCCGCCGGCGACACCTGGGCTCAGGCGCTGGCCCTGATCGGGCTTGGCCTGGCCAGCCGGGATCTGAACCAGGTGGACCAGGCCATCGACTACCTGGCCAAGGCCGCGGCGTGCGGCGAGCTGTCCGATCCGTGGAGCGCGGGCCTGGCCCAGCTTGGCCTGGGCCTCGCCTACCGAGACCTCCGCCGGCCCGACGAGTCGCTGCCCCACCTCCAGTCGGCGCTGGAACAGTTCGGGGCGGCGCAGGACCGGCCAGGCGAGGTGTGGGTACTCCAGAATCTAGCCCTCACCTGCCAGGACCTGAACCAGTTCGAGGAGTCCGAGTCCTACTTGCGCCAGGCGCTGGTGATCAGGAAGGAGTTGCGGGACGTCAAGGGCGAGCGGGAGGTCTGGCTGAACCTGGCCGCGTTGTACCAGCGCCTAGGTCAAAGCGCCAAGGAAGACGAAGCCAGGACGCACGCCGAGACGATTCCCGTGACCAGATCAGCTCAGGGACCTACGAAAAAAGCTCACACCAATTTTTCTTCCTAGAAAATTTTGCGGTTGCCTGAATGCCGATTCCCGAGGCCAGTCAGTTGCTGCGCCAGCCCAGAAACTGGCCTTTAGCTGCCGAAGATAGGGGTGAGATTCCAGGTCCAGGTATTGGTCACGCCGTCGGGCCGGTCATTGTGTACGAGCCGGTCAGCTCCTGATGGAATTTGACCTTGTTCGTCGGCACGCCGTTGTCGGTTGCCACCACTGGCCGGCCATGTTGTACGGCCCGTCGAATGACCCGGTCGGGCAGACCGTGTGGACCGTAATCGGCGTCGAGTCGTTGGTCGCGCCGCTGCCGCTGTACGGCGACTTCGGGGAGACGCCGTCGTTGAAGATGACCTGGCCGCCAGGGCCGGTCGGCTGGGTCGGCGGATTCCATTTCGCGATCGCGAACGAGCCGGACCCGCTAACCGTGCAACCGCCGCTGGTGCCCGCGACCTTCAGCTTCACCTTGCCACCCGTCGTGTCGAACTGGTACTGCCCGAGGTCGGGGTTGCCGTAGTTCGCGGTCGTCTGCGTTATGTTGCCGTTGCTGTACATCAGCAGCACCGACTCGATGTTCTGATCGGCCTGCTGCCGGCAGAACGTCATGTCCTCGCCGGCTGTCCAGTCCGCCTGCTCAAACTTACCTGGGCCGAGCTCGATCACGGCATCGATCCTGATGCCAGCGGGGGGCGGCTTGCTGAATCCGTAGCGGCTGAAGGTGATCTGGGCGACGTTGCGATCGGTCACCGGGAAATACTGATATTCGGACGACAACGTGGAAAGGAGAGCCGACCTGTCCTCGAACTGAAGGACCCGGCTGTGCTTGCCGTCGAGTTCGATGTCCGCGTTGGGGTCATCGCTGAGCATATAGGGGACGCTGTCCCAGGTGGTGA
>DASYAT010000234.1:0-8848 GCA_036501205.1 Streptosporangiaceae bacterium
ACGAGGTTCGGATTTGGTTGAACAGGCCGATAGTTGTGACCGGAAGTGTGACTGACGGTGCAAATGGGTCTGAGGTTGCCTCTGTGGTCGGCATCGAAATCGGTTCGTACGGATGAATGCGCATATTCATCCTCGAAAAACCAGATGAAACCGCATATTCATCCGAACGAGAAGATGATCGTGAGCGGCCGCTCGTGGCTGGTGGTGTCATTTGAGGGCCATGTGACTCAGGTGGCGCACGGGTTGACGCGGCTTGAGGTGGAGTATCTGGCGGTGCATTGAAAGTCCTGGGGCCGTAGCTCAATTGGTTAGAGCGCCGGGTCGTCACCCCGGAGGTCGCGAGTTCAAGTCTCGTCGGTCTCGCCCAGCTCACGACCGTCGCTGCGGACAGTCGTCAACCGTCGTTGTCGGTGGTCAAGCGCCGTCGCTGCTGACGGTCAAGCGCCGTCGCTGCTGACGGGCAAGCCCGCTTAGCTCAGCGGCAGAGCACCCGCGTGACAGGCGGGAGGTCGGACGGTCAGCACGTCCAGCGGGTACCAAGTGCCTCCGCTGCGGCCTCTTATTGGGTAGCGCGTGGTGCGGCGCTCCCGTTCTAGTGCCCATGGTCCAAAGGACAGGACACCGGATTACGGATCCGGAAGTGGGGGTTCGAGTCCTCCTGGGCGCGCTTTCGGCCGGCGGAACTCGACTTCTGGCCAAGACACTGCAGTCGCGCCACCGCAACGGCGCCACTGCAACCGCGCGAAACGCTATCCACGCTCCCATGGTCTAGAGGAGAGGATTCCAGCTTCCGAAGCTGGCGGCGGAGGTTCGAGTCCTCCTGGGAGCACGATTCATTCGACAAAGCCCCTGGTTCCGGTCGGAGCCCGGGGCTTTGTCGTTTCTTGCCGGGCCTGAGGGACGCTATCGGGACTTGGGGTGTGAGCGGGGATATGACCGGTATGTAGTCACGAAGCGCTCATATCGACTTCTGTAACTTGTCGGCTACTGAGCGGCATATTGCGCTATAGTCAACGGGCATCACATAGTTCACGACGTTGATAACCAATTCTGACTAGACAATAGTGTCTGGCTGTGCTGGTCTGTACAGACGCCAGACCCCGACGCCTAGCTTCAGCGGAGAAGTACCCCCATGGGCGACGAAAAGTGGACACGACGCGGGCCGGGTAGCGCTAGCGGCTCTTTTGTGCCACCGCCTGTGGTGGCAGGAGAGCCGCGTACCCGAGCGCCGTTGCCCCGGCGATGGCCCAGGTTGGATCGGCGGGCGCCGCAGGCCGCTGGTGGCGGGGCCGATCAGACCCAGAGCCAGCCGGCGGAGACCCAGAGCCAGCCGGCGGAGGAGCAGAGCCAGCAAGCGCAAGTGCCAGGAGCCGCAAGCGCGGCCGCATCAGGGCCGCCTCCCGCCGCTTCACTGCCTGCATCGCCAGCGCCCTCTGCCGCCTCGTTGCCGGCCGGGCCGCTCTCGTCGCCGGCCGGACCATCCGCCTCGTCGTCGGCCGGGCCATCCGCCTCGTTGCCGGCCGGGCCACCCTGGTCACCAGCCGGACCACCCGCCTCGTCGTCGGCCGGGTCATCCCCCGATGCCTCGACCGACCCCGCGACTGGTCGCACCAGCGGAACCGGGCGGCGCAGGCTGCAGGTGGCTGAGCCGGAGGCCCCGGCCGCGTCGCCGCAGCTGCCGGACAATGTCAGGTACCTGTTCAGGCCGGTGCTGAACCAGCCCGTCGGCCCGACCGAGTCCGTAGCAGCGGCCGGGACCAAAGCCGGAACCAAGCCCGGAACCAAGCCCGGGACGCAGAAGGTCGATCGCGATCGGACTTCCTCCGCAGGCGCCAGGTCGGCCCGGGACCGGGCGCCGTCGGCGGCCTTTCAGCAGACCGCGACCGCCCCGGCCACCGACCGGCTAGCCGAGCCAGACCGGTCGCCAGAAACCGAGCTAGCGCCGTCGCCCAGGCCTGCCGCCGAGCAACCGCGGCCAGCAACCAAGCCAGCGCAGCCCGCTGCCAGCACCAGCCTCCAGCCGCGCTGGCTGGCCCGGCTCCGCACCGACTCGACCTCGGCGGAGGACGCGCCCGCCGACCGCACCCCGCTCCGCCGCCATCTCGCCTGGGCCGCGGCCGTGTTCCTCATCGTGGTGACCGCCGTCAGCACGGCCTTCGCCCTGTACCACGGAACTCCGACCAGCCGGGTCAACCAGGCCAGCGCCGACTCATCGTCGGGCCGAAACGGCGGCCGGGCGACCTCGGCCGGCACCAGGGCGCTGGCCGGGCTGTCGAACGCCGGGATCACCCGGGCGCGAGCCGCCCAGTGGATCGTCAAGGAGATCAGCCCGAGCGCGATCATCGCCTGCGACGACGTGATGTGCAATCAGCTGATCAACGAAGGGCTGCCGGCCTCGAACGTGCTGGTGCTCGGCCCGTCGGCGGCCGACCCGCTCGGCGCGGACATCGTGGTCGGCACCCCGGCCCTGCGCAGTCAGTTCGGCAGCCGCCTGGCGCTGGTGTACGCACCGTCCGTGCTCGCCTCGTTCGGCCGGGGACCGACGAGGATCGACATCCGCGTCGTGGCGCCCGACGGCGCAGCCGCCTACCAGGAAGCTTTCACCCAAGATCTTGAAAATCGGCAGCACTACGGTGACATCCTCCTCAGCAATAGCAAGATCACGGTGTCGCCAGAAGCCAAGCCAGATGTCGTTTCCGGCCTGGTAGACGCGCGCCTGCTGGTCATGCTGCCGGTGCTGGCCACGCAGCATCCGATCCAGATCCTGGGCTTCTTTGACCGTGCGCCCGGCGCTGGTCAGGGCATCCCGCTGAGCGGGGTAGAGCTGGCGGGTTCTGACAGCGCGTCCGGGCTGGACGCGGGCAGCTACGAGAGCTGGCTGCTTGGGTTCCTCCACAGCCAGCGGGCGCCGTACCGCGTCGCCAGCATCACCAAGGCCATCGTCCACGGCCGAGAAGTGGTATTCGTCCGATTTACACGTCCAAGTCCGATAGGGTTGCTTTCGGGACAATAGTGGGTAAGTGGGGGTTAGAGATATGGATCGTAGGAACTGGCTCAGACGGATTAGCCGTCTGGCGCTCGCGCTGGTCCCGGCCAGCGCGGTTCTCGGCATGGTCGCCTACGTCGCGCCGGCTTCGGCGTCGGCTGGCACGGGCTGGCTCAGGCTAGCTCACCTGTCGCCGAACACGCCGGCGGTGGACGTGTACCTCTACTCGTTCCACAATCCCAAGGCCATGGTCGTCGTGCACCACGTGGCCTACGGCACGATCTCGGGCTTCCAGCCGGTGCCGAGCGGCGAGTACACCGTCGCGATGCGCGGCGCCGGGGCCAAGCCGTCGTCGCCGCCGGTGCTGTCCACGACCGTCAACATTCATCCGGGCGGTGCCTACACCGTCGCCGGCATGGGCCCGTACAAGGGATTGCGGTTGCAGGTCATCAAGGACCGGCTGACCACGCCGCCTGGAAAGGCGCTGGTGCGGATCATCCAGGCGTCCCTGGTCCAGCACCGGGTCACCGTGACCGCCGGCAAGAAGGTGCTAGTCAGCAAGCTGCCGTTCGCGGGCGTGACCTCGTACGTGACCGTGCCGGCCGGGACCTGGAACGTGGAGGCGGCGGGCCAGTCCGAGCACACCGCGTCCACCATCACCCTGGCGGCTGGCACCATCCACACGATCGTCGTGCTCGACCATCCTGGTGCCCTGGCGATCGATGACCTGGTCGACGCCGCGAGCAGCAAGATCATTCCGGCTGGCGCTCCTGCTACGGGCTTCGGCGGAACGGCCCCGCGGCCGAGCCCGTCTGAGCTGCCGTGGCTCGCGGTCGCCGCGCTCGGCCTGCTGCTGTGCGCCGCCGGGATCCGGTGGGCGACCCGCTCGCACGGTCTGCACTCGATCGGGAACCGTCGTCCGCCAGCGGTGACGTGACCTATCAGGAAGTTCCCGCCGATCCGACACCGACGGTGCCGGACCTGCCGCCGATTCCCGCCCGGCCCAAGCCTGAGCCGGTCAGCCAGAACAGGGCCGACCGGCTCAGGCGGGCCCGCAGGCGGCGTCGGCTGGCGAGGTCGGCCGGGATCACGCTGTTCGTCTGCGGCGTGCTTGCCACCTCACTCGGCCTGGGCGGCTGGCGGCTGATCAGCCAGGCTGTGCAAGGTAATCACCAGGCAGCCACTCAAGCCGGTCAGAGTGGCCAGCCGGGTACCGGAGCGAACGGCGGGTCCGCTGGTCACGGTAACCTCGCGGTTCAGGCGTCCGGGTCGGCCCGGCGGATCTCGTCGGTCCGGCCCGGACACCATGGCGTCGCCAAGCCGGAGTGGCTGGTGATCCCCGCGATCGGGGTCAGCACGAACCTGATCAAGCTGGGCCTGACGGCCGAGCATGCGCTGCAGGTGCCCCCGACCGCGGCGATCGCCGGCTGGTACACCAAGAGCCCGCGTCCCGGCGAGCTCGGGGCCGCCATCATCGCCGGGCATATCGACTCTCACCTGGGGCCTGGGATCTTCTACCGGCTCAGGGACTTGCGGCGCGGTCAGTTCATCTACGTGATCCGGGCCAATCACACGGTGGCCGTCTTCGAGGTCACAGGGAAGCACATGTACTCGAAGTCCAGCTTCCCCGACAGCGTGATCTACGGGCCGGTGCCCGACTCCGAGCTGCGACTGATTACCTGCGGCGGCACCTTCGACTACGCGACTGGCTCCTACCTGAGCAACGTGGTCGTCACCGCCGTCCTGATCAGATAAGGCCTACCGGGCTAACCCCAGCCGATCCTGATGTGTACCCGCATGTCTGGCCATCTTGAGCCATCTTGAGCCAGCGGGTGCGGGACCTTCGGCCCTACCTGTCTGGTCAGCTCGGCCTGTGTACTGGGCTGCGTGTTTATTCGCGAGGAGTTCGGGTTAAATGCCGGTTTCCCGGCGGCCAGAATGAAGCTTTCCCGGCTCGCCCACACTGACCACCTGACAGAAGTGTCTGGTTGCGCGTACAAGTCAGGATTCGCTGGCCTGTCGTGCACCGGACCGGCGGACGCCGATCAGCGCCGGCCCAAGTTAATCAGGGTTTTCGTCAGGGACCTGATCGCCCGCGAGCAGAGCGCCGTGCTGACGTTGCGCTGGCAGGCCACGATGCCGGGCGGCGGCCTGTTCCCCGCCCTGGACGCGGACATCACCCTCACTCCAGTCGGCGAAGGCAGGTCGCTGCTCACGCTGGACGGCGCCTACCGGCCCCCTTCAGGCAGCCGCGCTGCCGGCTACGACCGCGCGGTCCTGCACCGGGCGGCGACCGCCACGATCCAGTCGCTGCTCGGCCAGCTCGCCGATCTGATGGGCGGCCAGGAAGAATAAGAACTTTTGCGGCGAGAAAGCATGGCGCGGGTTCGCTTCCTGGGCCGCCAGAGGCTGGTCACGAGCGGACGGACTCAGCCGAGAATTCTCGCGTCCCGGCCAGCCGCCAGCATCCAGAGGCCGGTCCAGTCCCAGGCGGGTCCAGCCCGGCGGCGGGCGCCTGACTAACCAGCCGGCTCCACGCGCGCGCCGGAGAACTCCCGTACCTGGGCCGGCTTGCCACGACTGGCCTAAAGGATCTAGGTTTCCGGCCATGCACGGCATCGATAGCGTCACTGAGAAGATGATCCGGGCCGTGCTCGGCTACGCCGAGGATCGGCTGCGCCTTGATCCTGTGCCGCTCGACAAAGGCTCACGCGACCCGGCCGAGCTCCAGGCGGCTCTGGCGGGGCTGCTCGGCGACGACGGCAACGACCCCGAGTTCGTGCTGAACGCCTACGCCGAGACCGTTGCCCCAGCCGTCATCTCGGCTGACAGCCCGCGCTTCCTCGGCTTCATCCCGGCCGCGCCGACGAAGGCGGCTTTGCTGTTCGACATGCTGATCTCGTGTGCCTCGATCCAGGGCATCTCCTGGCTGGAAGCCGCCGGCGCGATCCACGCCGAGAACATGGTCCTGCGGCTTATCGCCGACAAGGCGGGCCTGCCAGCCGCAGCCGGCGGCTGCTTCGTCTCGGGCGGCTCGGCGGCGAACCTGTCGGCCCTGGCCGTGGCCCGCGAAGTCGCCAAACGCCGTCGCGGCCAGTCCCAGCCGGACGACCCCGGCCACCACCCCGGCCCCAGCTCGGGTCACCGCCGCTGGCGCGCCCTGGTCAGCGTCGACTCCCACTCCTCGATCACCAACACCCTGCGCCTGCTCGAGATGGACGCCCTGGTTGTCAAGACCGGCGACCACCGGCTCACTGGCACGGCCGCAGCCGCCGCGATCCAAGCCGACGGTGACCCTGGCTCGATTGCCGCCATTGTGGCCACGTCAGGAACCACCAACGCCGGCATCATCGACGACATCGCTGGCCTGGCCGACGTGGCGGCTGAACTCGGCGCCTGGCTGCATGTAGACGGCGCCTACGGCGGCGCGGGCATCTTCTCGCCGAACCTCCGTCCCAGGTACTCCGGCCTCGAACGCGCGGACTCGTTCGTGGTTGATCCGCACAAGTGGCTGTTCGCACCGTACGACTGCGCGGCGCTGCTGTACCGCGACCCGGCGCTGGCCCGGTCGGTGCACTCCCAGAACGCGTCCTACCTGGACGTGATCCACGAATCCGATGGCGAGTGGAATCCGGCCGACTACGCCTACCACCTGACTCGCCGGGCCAGGGGCCTGCCGCTGTGGTTCTCGCTCAGCGTGCACGGCGTCCGCGCTTACGCCGAGGCGATCGACTCGGCCGTCGAGCTCGCCAGCCTGGCCGCCGCCGAGATCGCCAAGCGCCCGTACCTCGAGCTGGTCAGGGCGCCTGAGCTGTCGGTCGTGCTGTTCCGCAGGCACGGCTGGACGGCGGCCGACTACGCGGCCTGGGCGGACAGCTTGCTCGAGGACCAAGTGGCGTTCATGCCCCCGTCAGCTTGGGAAGGAGAGACCGTGGCGAGGTTCGCCTTCTTGCATCCGCACACCTCGATGGACCTCGTCAGCAGCATTCTCGGGCGGATGGCGTAGGTGGGAGGCGCGATGAGCGCTCGGCAACCGGAGCAGCCCGGCGAGCCCACCGGGCCAGTCGAACCCGGCGAGCCCACCGCGCCAGTCGAACCCGTCGAATCGACCCAGCCGGTGGAATCGACTCAGCCCGTCGAAGCCGCTCAGCTAGGCCGGCAGGGTCAGCCTGGCCTGCTGCCGAAGAAAGAGCCGGCCAAGCTGGTTCGACAGCACGAGGTCGCGCTCCGTTCGCTCGGCCAGCCGAACGCGCTCGCCCGGCAATTCGATTTCACCGACGACTCGTTCGAGTGGCGCCGCCTGTTCTCCGAGCTGTTCGGCACGTTCCTGCTGGTCTTCGTCGCCGTCGGCGGCCCGATCGTCAACGCCAGACTCGGCGGTCACGCGATCTCCACCTCCGCGCTGGTTGTAGCGCCCGGCCTGATGGTGCTCGCGATCATCTTGTTCATGGGTACGGTCTCGGGCGCGCATCTCAACCCGGCCGTGACGATCGCGTTCACGCTCAGAGGCGACTTCCCGGTCCGCCGCGTCCCCATGTACCTGGTGACCCAGTTCGCCGGTGCGGCGGCCGCAACGCTCGTGCTAGTAGCCCTAGTCGGCAAGCAAGGCACGGCGGGCCTGACTCTTCCCGGCGCGGGCATCTCGACGCCGATCGCCATGGCCTGGGAAGCCGTGCTCACCCTCGGCCTGGTCAGCGTCATCCTCGGCACGGCCTCGGGCGCGCAGCAGATCGGTGCGCTGGCCGCGATCGCCGTCGGCAGCTACATCGCCCTGGCCGGCCTGATTGGCGCCGGCATCAGCGGTGCCTCGATGAACCCGGCCCGCTCGCTCGGCCCGGCGCTAGTGCTCGGCGACTGGACCTCCTGGTGGGCCTACCTGGTCGGCCCGCTGATCGGAGCCATGGTCGCGGTCAGCTTCGCGACGATCTTGCGCGGCCGGGGCGGAGGCGAGTTCGGCCGCGACGCCGCTCAGGGCACCCTCGGTAGCGGCTGGACTCCCGGCCCGGTCGCCAGGCAGCTCGCTGACCACAAACAACGCAAAGGTTAATTAACCTCTCCAGTCACTACAGCCACTCCGTGACGGCACTCAATGTCAGAGGCAGCCGGTAGATTTGCCAGCATGACTCAGCCGCTTTCACCACTGACCCTGATGGCAGTACACGCACACCCAGACGACGAAGCCTCGAGTACTGGCGGAGTGCTCGCGAAGTACTCAGATGAAGGCGTCAGGACCATCGTGGTGACCTGTACCAACGGCGAGTTCGGCGACGGACCGGCTGGCCTCAAGCCGGGCGAAGATGGCCATGACACCGCCGACGTGGCTCAGACACGACTCGCGGAGCTGCGCGAGTCCTGCAAGCACCTGGGTGTTACCGAACTGGAGACGCTCGGCTACCACGACTCGGGCATGCCCGAGTGGGAGTACAAGGACAACCCAGAGGCCTTCTGCAACGTGCCGCTCGACACGGTCATCGACCGGATCGGCGGCCTCATCGAGAAGTATCAGCCCGCCATCGTGATCACCTATGACCCGGACGGTGCGTACCAGCACCCGGATCATGTGCACACGGCAAGGGCCGCGATCGGCGCGGTCGAGAAGACCGGCATCCCAGCCAAGCTCTACCTGAGCGCGATGCGGCGCAGCGACTGGCAGAAGATCGCCGAAGCGCTGCGAGCGGCCGGCGAGCAGATCGATGAGTGGGAGCCAACCGAAGAAGAAGTCGCAAACATGCGCGAATCCGAAGCGCGGATCACCACCACGATCGACATCAAGCCCTTCCTTGAGCGCAAGCGCGCCGCGTTGATGACTCACGCCAGCCAGATCGCCGATTCCTGGTTCAGCAAGATCCCGCCGGATGTGGC
>DASYAT010000235.1:0-29180 GCA_036501205.1 Streptosporangiaceae bacterium
TCTTGGGAGAAAAATTTGCGGAAGGCTCCGCCCCCGGCGCCAAACTTGCTCGCCCATTCCTGCCAGTCTCCGGAAAGCGTCGGCAGCCGCGCGACGTGAGCATGAGCATCCACGAGCAGCCGGCCGTCAATCATCTGCACCCGCCAATCGGGATGTTCACCGTGAGGACTCCGGCTCGCCAGTCGGGAAGGCGAGCCACCACGTTACCGTCAGGGCCGGTCAGCGCCGCAAGCCCGGGGAAGTCCTCGTCCGCGGTCGAACCCGCCTGCCCGGCCTGCGCGATCCACGATCCCAGTCGCTTGGCGTGACGGCTCGCATCGCCCCGGTGGCGGCCGAGAACGCTCGCTCCTCATCGCGGAGTCGCCGCTTGCGCTGGACGCCTGCTGCGATGCGCGGGCCAGGCACCGAGGCTGGTCGCTGCGGGCCTGACGAGCGACATCAGAGGGGCACCGAGGCGGTAGCGTCCCGGGACGCAACGACATCAGAAGGGCACCGAGTGCTGGTCGCTGCTCCTTCTTATCCCGGGGGTACCCCGCGCGGACGAGCTAGCGCAGCATCGTCGGCCCGTTGGTGTTGCAGTTCAGGTCAGGGGTGCGACATCGCTGACTCTGTGCTGCGGCGTACGAAACGGGCGTTGTCGTACCCGGAGATCCTGGAACTGACTAGTAGCGGCAAAAGGCCGTGTTGCGGACGCTTCGTCTCTCTATGCTGGCACGGTGCCCAGGGCCGGGCGCGTCACACGGGGCAGGAGTTGTCGATGAGCTCGACTGGCTGGCTGGTGCCGAAAACGCGGACAGGGGCGGCGCTAGCCGGCGGCACCGTAGCGGCAGTGATCACGGCCGCCGTGATGGCCGCTGGAATGGCGGTCGCTGCGCCATCGGCGGCTCCCGCGCTGATCCACGGCTGCTATCAGACCAAGGGGACGCCGCACCAGCTGTTCGTCCAGACCGGCAAGACCACCAAGTGCCCGGCCGGGTACACGGCGCTGGCGTGGAGCGTCCAGGGTCCGCCCGGCAAGCAGGGTGTCCAGGGCAAGCAGGGGGTTCCTGGCCAGCCAGGTTCGCCTGGATCCCCAGGCGGCACGACCCCGGCCGACCCGTCCAGGCTGGCGCAGCTCAACTGGTGGGGCGGCAACTACAGTGCCGCCGCCGACAACTTCGCCGGGCCGGCCGGGATCGCCTACGACGGATCGCATCTGTGGGTCACTAACTTCAGCGGCAACTCGGTCACGGAGCTGAACGCCTCCAACGGCTCGCCGGTCGGCAACTTCAGCGGCGGCTCCTACAACTTCGACGAGCCCGATGGCATCGCCTTCGATGGCACGCACCTGTGGGTCACCAACGAGGGCAACAACTCGGTCACTGAGCTGAAGGCCGGCGACGGGTCGTTCGCAGCCAACCTCACCGGCGGCTCGTATGCCTTCGACCAGCCCGAGGGCATCGTCTTCGATGGTACGAACCTGTGGGTGACGAACTTCGGCGGCAACTCGGCGACCGAGATCAGCGCCAGCAACGGCGGAGAGGTCAAGGTCGACACCGGCGTGAACTTCCAGCTGGATAACCCGGCCGGGATCGCCTTCGACGGTACCCACCTGTGGGTCGCCGACCAGGGCAGCAACGCGATCGTCGAACTCGATGCCTCCACCGGCAATTTCGTCGGTCAGCTCGGGCACGCGTTCGGCTTCAGCGCGCCCGCCGGCGTCGTGGCTGATGGCACGCACGTCTGGATCGCCAACAGCGGCGGCAACTCGGTCAGCGAGCTGAACGAGAACGGCCAGTGGGACAGCACGTTCTCCGGCGGCAGCTACGGCTTCAGCGCGCCGACCAGCGTCGCATTCGACGGCAATCACATCTGGGTGACCAACAATTCCGGCAACTCAGTGACCGAGCTGAACGCCAGCGACGGATCCTGGGTCAGGACCTTGTCCGGCGGAACCTTCGGCTTCAGCTCACCGGCCGGGATCGCGTTCGATGGCAGCCACATGTGGGTCGCCAACGCGGGCGGCTCCGGCTCGGTGACCGACCTGGTGACCGGGTAACGCCCGCCGGGTAACAGCGGCCGGGTAACGGCGACCGGCCCAGGCATACGCGCCCTCCGGTTCTCGCTCCCCCTAGAATCGCCTTTACGTTCGGAGTCGCTTTCCTTTCGCAATCGGCTCCTCCCGCTACCGACTCATCACGAAGGCATATCCACATGCGCTGGTCGCAGCTGCACATCCCCACCCTCCGCGAAGACCCGGCCGACGCCGACGCCGCCAGCCACCGGCTGCTGCTGCGCGCGGGCTTCATCCGTCAGCTCATGGCGGGCCACTACAGCTTGCTACCGCTCGGCATGCGGGTCAGGACCAAGGTAATCGGAGTCATCCGCGATGAGATGAACCGGATCGGAGCGCAGGAGTTCCTGCTGCCGAGCATGCAGCCGGCCCAGATCTGGGAGAAGTCAGGCCGCATCGCGGTGATGGGCGATGAGATGTTCAAGCTGCGGGACCGGCGCGGCCAGCTGACCGTGCTCGGGATGACGCACGAGGAGATCTTCGCGACGCTGGCCATCGAACTGGCCTCCTACCGGGAGCTGCCCCAGTTCTGGTACCAATTCCAGACCAAGTTCAGGGACGAGCCGCGGCCGAAGAGCGGACTGATCCGGGTCCGCGAGTTCACGATGAAGGACTCCTACAGCTTCGACATCGACCAGGCCGGGCTGGACGTCTCGTTCGATGCCCACCGCGGCGCCTACGAGCGAATCTTCGCCCGGCTCGGCATCCCGGCTTTCGGGGTCGAGGCGTCGAACGGCACGATGGGCGGCTCGGACTCGGTGGAGTTCATGTGCCCGTCCAAGGCCGGCGAAGACCTCGTAGCGAAGTGCCCGGACTGCGGTTATGCCGCCAACCTGGAGAAGGCGACGTCCGCGCTGGCCGCGATCGAGGACCTGGCGGCGGACGCGGCGCCGGCCGCCCCGGTGCGGCTCGACACGCCGGGTGTGCGGACCATCGAGGACCTCGCGACCAGTTACGGCCTGGCCGCCGACCGGCAGATCAAGACGCTGATCGAGGTGGTCGACGACAAGCTCACCCTGGTGCTGCTGCGCGGCGACCATCCGTTGTCGGACCAGAAGCTGATCGACGCGACCGGTGCGGTAGCGGTTCGCCCGGCCCGGCCGGACGAGATCCAGGCGGCACTGGGCGCGCTTCCCGGCAGCCTTGGCGCGGTCGGGGTCACCGGCTTCCCGATCCTCGCGGACGAGGCGCTGCGCGGCCGCCGCGACATGGCGACCGGCGCGAACACCGACGACGTGCACCTGACCGGGGTGGACGTGGAGCGGGACATCCAGAACATCACCTGGGCCGACCTGCGCGAAGTCGGCGAAGGGGAGCCCTGCCCTCGCTGCGGCGGCGCGCTTGAGTTCATCCGCGCGGTCGAGGTCGGCCACATCTTCAAGCTGGGCCGCAAGTTCACCACCGCGCTCGGGGTCACGGTCACCGGGCCGGACGGCGGCAGCATCATCCCGATCATGGGCAGTTACGGGATCGGGGTGGAGCGGGCGATCGCGGCCATCGCCGAGGTTCATCACGACGACGTCGGCTTGACCTGGCCGGTTCAAATGGCGCCGTTCGAGGTCGCCGTCCTGCCCCTGAGCAGCAAGGATGCCGAAGTCAAGGCAACCGCTGAGATGTTGTACGGCAGCCTGCTCGATGAAGGCGCCGAAGCGGTGATCGATGACCGGGACGTGCGACCTGGTGTCAAGTACGCCGACGTTGAGCTCATCGGGATTCCGTTCCGCATCAGCGTCGGCGCTCGCGACCTGGCCGACGGCGTCGTCGAGATCACCAGTCGGGTGACCGGCGAAAAAGAACGAGTACCGGTCGGCCAGGCCGCCACGCGCCTGCGGGAACTGCTAGCTCGCTAGCCCACCGAAGAGCTACACAGCCCTAGCGAGCACAGGCCGCGTCTTAGCTCGCGGCCTTCAGCTCGATGATGTTGTCCTTGCTGTCATGGTCGATCGGTGCCCGGTCCGAGGGCGTGAACAGCCGTTCGTGCCTCTTGTCGAGCGCAGCCCAGCGCTGCCTGCTGTCACAGTTCTTCGTGTCCGTCGTGCTGCTTCTTGACATAGTGCCTCCCCGCGACAAACCAAATGCCCAGGCACAGGCCGGCTGCCCGCTAGCCGACCGCTTCACTGCCAGCCACCGCTGGCCATGAACCCAATCTGCGCCCTCCATATATAGAAGACGCCCGGAAGGTAACTTCGGACTTAAAAGCTTTGTAACGAGATGGCAACTCTTTGCCACCGAGCTATGTCAGCTCATCACAAAGCAGGCAACACACCCTTCGTTACAACCGAGCCCAGGCCTCCGTCAGCACGCTCCGCAGGATCTGCTCGATCTCATCGAAGTGCTCCTGCGTGCACGTCAACGGCGGTGACAGCTGGATCACCGGGTCACCCCGGTCATCGGCGCGGCAGATCAAGCCCGCGTCGAACAGCGCGTGCGACAGGAAGCCGCGCAGCAACCGCTCGGACTCGTCGTCGCTGAACGTCTCCCTGGTCGCCTTGTCCTTGACCATCTCGATGCCGTAGAAGTAGCCGTCGCCCCTGATGTCGCCGACGATCGGCAGGTCATTCAGCTTCTCCAGGGTGGCACGGAAAGCGCCTTCGTTGGCACGGACGCTGCCGAGCAGGTCTTCCTTCTCGAACACGTCGAGATTAGCCAGCGCGACCGCGCAGGAGACCGGATGACCGGCGAACGTAACGCCGTGCAGGAACGACGTCTGGTCCTTCAGGTACGGCTCCATCAGGTAGTCGCGCACGATCATGCCGCCGAGCGGCGCGTACCCGGACGTCACGCCCTTGGCGAAGGTGATCACGTCCGGCAGGTAGTCGTACCGCTCGCTGCCGAACATGTGCCCGAGCCGGCCGAAGGCGCAGATCACCTCGTCGGAGACGAGCAGCACGCCGTACTTGTCGCAGATCTCCCTGACCCGGCCGAAGTACCCGGGCGGCGGCGGGAAGCAGCCACCGGAATTCTGCACCGGCTCCAGGTAGATCGCGGCTACCGACTCTGGCCCTTCGCGCAGGATCGCCCGCTCGATCTCATCGGCGGCCCACTGGCCGAACGCTGTCACATCGTCGGCGACAAACGAGGGCGCCCGGTAGAAGTTCGTGTTCGGCACCCTGACGCCTCCAGCCGGCAGCGGCTCGAACGCCATCTTGATGTCGGGCAGGCCAGTGATCGCCAGCGCGCCGTGCGTGGTGCCGTGATAGGCGATCGACCGGCTGAGCACCTTGTACCTGGTCGGCTGGCCGGTCAGCTTGAAATACTGCTTGGCCATCTTCCACGCCGACTCCACCGCCTCGGAGCCGCTGGTAGTCAGGAACACCCGGTTCAGGTCGCCGGGAGCGTAGTTCGCGAGCCGCTCCGACAGCTCGATCGCGCGCGGGTGAGCGTAGGACCACAGCGGGAAGTAGGCCAGCTGGGACGCCTGCCGGGCGGACGCCTCGGCGAGCTCGGTCCGGCCGTGCCCGACCTGGCTGACGAACAGGCCGGAGAGGCCGTCCAGGTACCGCTTGCCGTGCTGGTCATAGACGTACTGCCCCTCACCGCGCACGATGATCGGCACGTCGCCATGTGCGTACGACGAATGCCGGGTGAAGTGCAGCCACATGTTCCGCTTGGCCGCTTCCTGGAGGGCCTCGTTGTTGAATTCCGGTGTTGGGTTCATCTGGTCCCCCAGTGATAGGTCTGCTTCCGCAACTTCAGGTACACGAGTGTCTCCGTCGTGGTCACGCTCGGCAGCGAGCGAACCTGGCCGAGTATTTCGAGCAGTTGGTCGTCGTCCTCGCAGACGACCTCGGCTAGCAGGTCGAAGGAACCTGCCGTTATGACCACATAGTCGATCGCTTCCATACCCGCGAGCAGGTCCGCCACCCGCTGCAGGTCTCCGCTGCACCGGATGCCGATCATGGCCTGCCGCTTGAATCCGAGCGACATCGGATCGGTCACCGCGACGATCTGCATGACGCCGGTATCGATCAGCCGCTGGACGCGCTGCCTGACGGCCGCCTCGCTGAGCCCGACCGCCTTGCCGATCGCCGCGTAGGACCGTCGCCCGTCCTGCTGCAACTGCTCGATGATGTGCCCAGACACCGCATCGAACGATGGCGTCATAAGTAAGCCTCCTTGCTCTTCCATGTTTATCGGAATCGGGGCATCTGTCAACCGATTCAGTTGCCGCAGGCCCGGTTTAGTGCTGAATCACTTGTGTGACGAGCGAAAACATGCCAAAGTCGTTGCCATGCGATCATCGGACTGGCAAACGCCGACCGCGCTGCGCAACTTCGTCGACGGCGAGTTCACCGACACCGCGGCCGGCGCGGTCAGCGACGTCGTCGATCCGAGCACGGGCCAGCCCTACGCGCAGGCACCAGTATCTGATGCCAGCGACGTGGATGCCGCATTGCGGGTGGCCGCCAGGGCCTTCGAAACCTGGCGGGACGCCACGCCGGCCCAGCGCAGCCTCGCGCTGCTGAAGTTCGCCGACGCGATCGAGGTCAATGCCGACGCGCTGACGCAGGCCGAGTGCCAGAACACCGGCAAGCCGATAGCGATGACCAGGGACGAAGAGGTACCCCCGCTCGCCGACGAGTTGCGGTTCTTCGCCGGTGCCGCCCGCATGCTGGGCGGCCGGTCGGCCGGTGAATACCTGCGCGAGCACACCTCGATGATCAGGCGCGAGCCGATCGGGGTCTGCGCCCAGGTGACGCCATGGAACTACCCGATGATGATGGCGGTCTGGAAGTTCGCGCCCGCGCTCGCGGCCGGCAACACGGTGGTGCTCAAGCCGTCCGACACGACCCCGGTGTCCACGCTGCTGCTGGCCGAGATCGCGGCCGACATCCTGCCGCCAGGCGTGTTCAACGTCGTCTGCGGAGATCGGGACACCGGCCGAGCGCTGGTAGCCCATGAGATTCCGCAACTGGTCTCCATCACCGGGTCAGTGCGGGCCGGGATGGAAGTCGCGCGAGCGGCCGCGGCCGGCCTGAAGCGGGTGCACCTTGAGCTGGGCGGGAAGGCGCCGGTCGTGGTCTTCGACGATGCCGACGTGGAGAAGGTCGCCCAGACCGTCGTCGACGCCGGGTACTACAACGCCGGCCAGGACTGCACGGCCGCCACCCGGGTACTGGCCGGGCCAGGCATAGCCGCCGACGTCACCGACGCGATCACCGAGAAGGCGGCCGCGCTGAAGACCGCGGGACCTGACCAGGCCGACGCCTACTACGGCCCGCTGAATAGCCCCAGCCAGCTCGCCCGGGTGTCCGGATTCGTGGACCGCGCGCCCGACCACGCGGAGGTCACGACCGGCGGGAGGCGACTCGGCGAGGTCGGCTACTTCTACGCGCCGACGGTCGTGTCCGGCCTGCGCCAAGACGACGAGATGATCCAGGACGAGATCTTCGGGCCAGTCGTCACCGTGCAGCGGTTCAGCTCGGAAGACGAGGCGGTCAGGTGGGCGAACAGCGTCAAGTACGGCCTCGCCGCCAGCGTGTGGACCCGCGACCACGGTCGCGCGATGCGGGTCGCCCGGCTCCTCGACTTCGGCGCGGTCTGGATCAACACGCATATCCCGTTCGTCTCGGAAATGCCGCACGGCGGCTTCAAGCACTCCGGCTACGGCAAGGATCTGTCGATCTACGGATTCGACGACTACACCAGGATTAAGCACGTCAGGAGCTTTATAGGTGAGTGAGGCCAGCGCCGGGCAAGGCTCCGCCTAGCCCGCCGCCGGCCCGGTCAAGACTCGCCTGCCACGCTGCTCACCCAACTGCCCTGCGGTCTGATCGCGGTTCATTAGGCGGAAGCCTTGAGGGTGTTATTTGACGCATTCTCTTCCGCTTAAGAGGCCGGGCCGGTCTGCCGGTCCAGCGCCTGCTGGGCCCGGTTCTGCGCGCCGACCGCCTGACGGACGCTCGTCCCCGCCTCCTTGAGATCCTGCCGCGCCTTGCTCAGGTGCTGCCGGTTCTCGGCCAGCCGGAGACTGGCCTGACCGAGGTGGCGCTCAGCTAGCTCAACCGCGCGCTGCGCCTCCGCCAGCCCCTGCTGGGCCGCCACCAAGGCCCGCTCTCCCTGCGCCACCTTTTCCTTCGCCTCGCCGTGCAGCCCGTCCACGATCTCAACCGCCTCACGCCGGTCACGCTCAGCCGCAACCGCCGCCTCAGCGGCCGCTCGAGCCTGATCAAGCGCCTCCCGCGCAGCGCGCTCCCGTTCGTCGGGACCAGCGGGCGTTCGGCGGGCGGGTTGCTTCGCCGTGGGCTTGCCCTTCGCGGCTGGCGCCGCGGCCACTCCGGCGGCCGGTCCAGCTGCGGGAGCCGCACCCACCGGAGCCGACCCGAACCCGAAGCCGAACCCCGCCCAGTGTGCCGCCTTCACCAGCGCCCCCGCCTCGATCCGCCCGGCCACCTCAGGGTCGGCCAGCGCCGCGTTGAACGTATCGGCGATTTCATCGCGCAGGGCAGCCGACGGCGCCGCTCCGTCAGCGTCTTGGATCGCCTGCCGGACCAGGGCGTCGACCAGGCGCCGCCTGGCCACGGTCAGCTGCCTGATCGCGGCCGCGTCAAGACCGGGCATCTCGCTCAGCTGCCCGGCTACCTCCGCCAGCCGGTCAGGCACGCTCGGGTCGCTCCTGACCAGCCGGTTGATCAGCCAGGCCGACCTGGTCGGCTTGGCCAGCGCCGTGATCTCCTTGGCGGCGGCCGCGTTGCCCGCCTTGCGAGCCTGCGCGGCCAGTTCCTTTCGCCGAGTCGTGAATACCTCAGGATCGGCTCCGTACAGCTCAGCCACGGCCTCGCTCAGCAGGGACATGTCACGGCTATACCCCGGCGGGACCGCCGAGGTCAACGGAGATCGCTTCTAGCTCACGTCCGCTGGTCTCAGGGAACCAGACCGCGATGAGGACGGCGCCGATCAGCGGCCCGGCCGCGAGAGTGACAACGGAGCGCGCCAGGCCGCTGCCGGCGTGGATCAAGATGCCGGCCAGGACGAAGCTCGCGGACTGCCCGACCACGGTGAACACGGTGCCGGCCGCTGCCCCCAGCGCCCGCAGAGCGGTCGGGAACAGCTCGACCCCGAACCCGGTCCCGGTCGGCCAGGCACCGAACTGACCGACATAGGTAACCGCCAGCGAGCCGAAGAGCGCGGCCGGGCTCCGGGCCAGCACGAAGAAGCACACCAGCCCGATCACGCTGACTACGAGGAAGCAGCAGCAGACGGGCTTGCGCCCAAGCCGGTCGCTGGCCGAGCCGGCGAGAATCAGCGTCGGGATCGCCGCGGCGCCCGCGCCGACCAGGATAAGGTCGGCGGCAGTGGCCGACAGGTGCCGCTGCGTCTGCATGAAGTCCACGACGTAGACCCCAGCCTGCGCGGTGAGATTCACCAGCACCGCCGTGGCGCAGATGAGCGCAAGCCGGCTGCGGTGCGGTCGGCGCAGAAGCTCTGACCAGCGCGCGGCGAGTCTTCGGTGCTCGCTCGCCGCGACGAACCGGCTGCTCTCAGGCAGCCGGCGGCGGAGCGCGGCGACCAGGATCAGGACCGGAACGCAGGCCAGGTAAAGCACTCGCCACGAGATGCCGATCGGATGCAGGATCGCGCCGTAGAGAATGGCCGCCCACCCGGTGCCCAGGGCGGCCAGCATCGCGAGCCAGCCGAAGCCGAAACCGCGTCCGCTGGCCGGCAGTTCTTCGGCGATGACGGTCCAGGACAGCGCACCCTCGGCGCCGAGGAAAAAGCCCGCGGCAATCTGGCAGACGGCGAACGTGGCGATGGAAGGCGCGAAGGCAGTGGCAACGGTAGCGACGGCGTAGCCGCAGATCGTGACCACAAGCAACTGACGCCGTCCGTGCAGGTCGGCTCGCCTGGCCAGCAGGACGGCCGGCAGTGCGGCCAGGTAAAGCAGCGCTACCCACAGGGAAGCAGCCGACTGCGAAAGGTGGAAGCTGGACCGGATCTGCGGCAAAGCCACGGTCACGACCCCGCCGCCGTAGCCCGTGAAAAAGCCGGCCGCCCCCAGTAGCCAGAGGAATTGCCAGTGACGCGCATTCAGGCGAACGGAAGGAGGCGCCTCATCGACGCCCGCCATCGAGGCGGTGGCGCGGGTCCGGCGTCGTCCAGGCATCCGTCGAATTGCTCCGTCAATTTCTGGCCAGCCGATCGGCCCGCTCCGGCGTCTAACAAAGGGTAGGCGCGCGATAAGAGTTGCGCTATGGAGTGATTGAGTGACCTCGGCGCCCGGTCGAGTTAGCATGGCCAGCGCGCTGTCAGATAAGAACATCTGGTCCTTCGGCCCGACCACGGTCGCGCACTGGAATGGTCACGTTCTCACGCGGACCTCAGTAAAGAAACTGCTGATAAAGCAGACCGAGTTTAATGACCCGCAACTTGTCGGGATCTACGCCCAGTCCAAGGACAACATCTGGGCCATCGGGAGTGGCCACACTCAGGATGCGGGCGGTCCGATCTTTATCCTGCATGGCAACGGCCATGGCTGGCGCCGCGTCGTCGTGGGTCCGCTGGGCAGCGATGGTGGCCAGTCCGTCGCACCCGACGGCCGGGGCGGACTGTGGATTCCGCTCAACGGTGCCTCCGGCCAGCCGACCACCATCGCGCATTTCTCCGGCGGCAAGCTGACAACGGTCAAGCTGCCGGTCGCCGGCCGACAGCTCACTGTCAGCTCGATCGCGCTAGTTCCCGGCACCACCGAAGCGATCGCGGGCGGATTCACGCACTCCGACACCTTCACTAACATCGTCGGCGTCATCTTGCAGTACAGCCCCTGACCCTGAGAAAGCCAACTTCACATCGGTTAGCGCTCACTTCTCATCGGTTTGCGACGACTTCTCATCGGTTAGACTGAAAATTTGTCGGCTTTGGCCTAATTCGCGAACCGGCAATCATAGAGAAGTCGCCGCAATCGATGAGAAGTCGCGTCTAACCGATGAGAAGTCGGCTGGATGGGATGGCGAGTGTGTGACAGGCGGGATTTATGGGGCGGGATGGGCGAGTAGGGCGACGTGCAGGGACAGGCTGGATTCTGGGGTGTCGAGTTTGCGGCCGAGGACTTGCTCGATCTTGCGCAGCCGCTCATAGAGGGTCGGTCGGGCCAGTCCCGCTTGGAGCGCGGCCTCCGCCTTGTTGCCGCCGCAACGCAGATAGCAGGTGAGCACGCGGACGAGATCGGTGCCGGCGGCGGCGTCGTGGCGCAGCAGCGGGCCAAGTTCTCGATCGGCGAAGGCCAGCAGCGCCGGATGCTCGTGCAGCTGATAGATCAGCCCCGCGATGTGCAAGTCAGCCAGCCGCGCAAACGGCGCTTCGGCGCTCCCGGCCCGCCTCGGCCCGCCGACCGCCGGCCCGCCCGTCGTCAGCCCGCTGGCCGCCGGCCCGCCCGTCGTCACCCTGCCGGCCGCCGGCCCGGCTGTCGTCAGCCCGCTGGCCGTCGGCCCGGCTGCCGTCAGGCCGCCGGCTGCCAGCGCGCTGGCCGCCACGTCGGCCTCGTGCAGCGCCGCCCGGGCCTGCGCGATCGAGGGGACGACCGGACCGGCTCCGACTGCCAGTTCGTCGTCGAAGGTCATCCGCAGCGAACTGGCTACGCTGGCTAGCAGCCGGTCTGGGTCGGCCTCGGCGGGCAGGACGAGCAGTCCGCCAGCCCGGTCGTCGCCCGAGCCGGTCTTGAGTGGCCCCACGATGGCCGGCACCGCGAAGAGCCGGCAGGCGGCCGCTAGCGCTTCGGCGATTGCCCGCCCATCGGGACCGGCCCCGGCCTTCTGGCCACTGCCGACGGCCAGGCCGGTCTGGGCCCAAGGGCTGATCCCGGCCTTCGGACCTGAGCCGGCGCCTAGGTCCGTCTGGGCCCTCGGGCCGGCCCCGGCCTCCGGGTCACTTCCGGCGCCCGGGCCTGTTCCGGCGTCCGGGCCTGTTCCGGCGTCCGGGCCTGTTCCGGCGTCCGGGCCTGTTCCGGCGCCCGGGCCTGTCCTGGCCCCCGGACCAACAACGATGCCCGGGCCGGTCCAGGCCCTCGGACCGGTGCCCGTGCTCGGGTCGGCTGGTGCGATGACCACGGCCTGCAGCTGATGACCGGCCAGCGGCACTCCGAGCGCGGTGATCCGCGCTTCCAGATCGGCCGGGTTGGCGTAGCCCGGGCCAGCTAGATCGGCTAGCACCGTGCTTTCTGCCGCCAAGCTATCTGCCGCCGTGCTTTCTGCCGCCGTGCTTTCTGCCGCCAAGCTTTCCCCCGCGCCGAAAGACCGCCGTTCGCCGGCGGCCCGCCCCGCTCGGACCAGCCTGGCCAACGCCAGGGCCGTGGCCGTGCGCTCGGCCAGCACGAAGTCGGCCGGGCCAGGTGCGGAATCGAATACGAAGATCAGCCGGCCCCAGTCGACGGTGCCCGGCCGGGTGCTGGCGGTCTGGCCAACCCTGGCCACCAGCCAGCCGGCCGCCTGGTCGTAGCCGCAGCGACCGGGCCCGGTCACGGCTCTTGACCGGCCCGCGAACCCGGCCAGCAGCGGCTCGAGCTCCCGCCCGGCCGGGCTGCAGGCGAGCACCCGGTGCGCGACGTCGGCCAGGATCACCGGTACCCCAGCTAGCGCACTGGCCTGCGCCACGACCTCATCGAGGCTGGCCCCGGCCAGCGCCAGATCGGTGAACACCTGGTGCAGCCGCTCGGCCGCCCGCAGTTCGGCGACCCTGGCGTCCAGGATCTGGGCATGCACCGCCTCCGTGACGGCGATGAACTCGGTCTCGCGCTGCAACATGATCAGCGGCAGCCGGTGCACGGCGGCGGCCGCGACCAGCGCGGCGGGCAGTTCCCTGACGTACCGCGAGCCGAGCTCGACCGCGACCGCGCTGACTCCGGCGGCGGCCAGCCCGGCGACGTACCTGGTCAGCCCGGCCGCGTCGGGCGGCAGGGCGATGCCGGTCGTGAGCACAAGCTCGCCGCCGCGCAGCAGGTGCCTGGCCTCGGCCAGCTCGATCACGTGCACCCAGCGGACCGGTGCGTCGAGCCGTTCGGCGGCGGTCAGCACGCGCGGCGATCCGCGCCGAACCACGTCGAGCTCGAGCACGTCGGCAACGGTTGGCAGCACGGTGCCTCCTGCTTTACGGATAGTAAGAATCACCCACTGCAAGCTTACGGTTCGTAACTTGGCGAGGATGGGGTAGCGGAGCAGACTTTTCCGGGGGAGTACCGGCGCCTGGGGAGCAGGACACCGGGCGGAACGCGAGGCGAGGCGAGCTATGACGAGCGCGAATAAGCACTGCACGCACTGGATCGGCGGCAAGCCGTGGGCCGGATCAGCCCTCAGGGCCGGTGACATCTACAACCCGGCGACCGGCCAGATCTCCGGCACGGTCGACTACGCCGGTGCCGCCGAGGTCGATGCCGCCGTGTCGTCGGCCGCCGCCGCGTTCCCGGCCTGGCGGGAGACCTCGCTGGTCAAACGAGCCTCGGTGATGTTCGCGTTCCGCGAACTGGTGCGCACCCACACCGCCGAGCTGGCCGAGCTGATCAGCTCCGAGCACGGCAAGGTCACCTCGGACGCGGCCGGCGAGGTGGCTCGCGGCCTCGAAGTAGTCGAGTTCGCCTGCGGGATGCCGCACCTGCTCAAGGGCGCGTATTCGGAGAACGTCTCGACCAGCGTCGACGCCTACTCGATCCGCCAGCCGCTCGGCGTGGTCACGGGCATCACGCCGTTTAACTTTCCCGCCATGGTGCCGATGTGGATGTTCCCGATCGCGATCACCGCGGGCAACACATTCGTGCTCAAGCCTTCTGAAAAGGACCCCTCGGCTTCGATCAGGATGGCCGAGCTGCTCGCCGAGGCCGGGCTCCCCGACGGCGTGTTCAACGTCGTGCACGGCGACAAGGAGGCGGTCGACTCGCTGCTGGCCCATCCGCAGATCCGGGCCGTCAGCTTCGTCGGCTCGACCCCGATCGCCCGGTACATCTACGAGACCGGCACGGCGGCGGGCAAGCGGGTCCAGGCTCTCGGCGGCGCGAAGAACCACATGGTCGTGCTGCCCGACGCCGACCTCGACCTGGCCGCCGACGCCGCTGTCTCGGCCGGGTTCGGCTCGGCGGGCGAGCGCTGCATGGCGATCTCGGTGCTGGTCGCGGTCGACCCGGTCGGTGACGAGCTGATCGCCAAGATCGGCGAGCGAGTGGCCAAGCTCAAGGTCGGACCCGGCGACCAGGCCGAGTCGGAGATGGGGCCGCTGGTCACCGGCGCGCACCGGGACAAGGTCGCCTCTTACCTCGACACGGGCGTCGCCGACGGCGCGACGCTGGCCATCGACGGCCGCAGCCACCCGGTCAGCGGCCCGGCCGATGGCTTCTGGCTCGGCCCGAGCGTGCTCGACCACGTCACGCCGCAGATGAGCTGCTACACCGACGAGATCTTCGGCCCGGTGCTCAGCGTCGTCCGGGCCGGATCCTACGACGAGGCGCTCGCCGTCATCAACGGCAACCAGTACGGCAACGGCACGGCGATCTTCACCAACGACGGGGGAGCGGCCCGCCGGTTCACCCACGAGGTCGAGGTCGGAATGGTCGGCATCAACGTGCCGATCCCGGTCCCGATGGCGTTCTACAGCTTCGGCGGCTGGAAGTCCTCGCTGTTCGGCGACACCCATGTGCACGGCACCGAGGGCGTCCACTTCTACACCAGGGGCAAGGCCGTTACTTCCCGCTGGCTAGACCCCAGCCACGGCGGCGTCAACCTCGGCTTCCCGGTCAACAGCTAGCTCAGGCGAGGACGCCCGCGCAGCGGGAGTGACGCAAATCTTTGTATATGAATGTCGGTATATTTTGGGGTTACGCCTGGCAGGAGGAAGTCATGACTGGTCCCGCTCCCGATCCGGCTCGCGGCGCTGAGGTTTTCGCCGCTGACCGAGCGCACGTGTTCCATTCCTGGTCGGCGCAGAAGTCGCTCAACCCGCTGGTGATCGCGGGAGCGCAGGGCTGCTACGTCTGGGACTACGACGGCAACCGGTACCTGGACTTCTCCAGCCAGCTGGTGAACACCAACATCGGGCACCAGCACCCGAAGGTGATCGCGGCGATCGCCGAGCAGGCCGGCCGGCTGACCACGATCGCGCCGCAGCACGCCAACGAGGCGCGGGGGCAGGCGGCGCAGCGCCTCACGTCCCTCGCGCCCGATGGCTTTAACAAGGTGTTCTTCACGGGCGGCGGGGCCGACGCGAACGAGAACGCGATCAGGATGGCCAGGGTGCACACGGGCCGGGACAAGGTGCTGACCTTCTACCGGTCCTACCACGGCAACACCGGCGCGGCGATCACCTCGACAGGCGACCCGCGCCGGTGGCCGAATGAGTACGCGACCGGCCACGTGCACTTCTTCGGCCCGTACCTGTACCGGACCCCGTTCTGGGCGACCTCGCCGGAAGAGGAGAGCAAGCGCGCCCTCGAACACCTCGAGCAGGTCATCATGTTCGAAGGCCCGAACACGATCGCCGCGATCCTGATCGAGTCCATCGTCGGCACCGCCGGGGTGCTCATCCCGCCGCCCGGCTACCTGGCCGGCGTGCGCGCGCTGTGCGACAAGTACGGCATCGTGTGGATCGCCGACGAGGTGATGTGCGGCTTCGGCCGGGCCGGCAAGTGGTTCGCGTTCGAGCACTTCGACGCCATACCTGACCTGATCACGTTCGCGAAGGGTTCGAACTCCGGCTACGTGCCGGTGGGCGGAGTGATCATCTCCGACCAGATCGCCGCGACGTTCGATGACCGGGTCTTCCCGGGCGGGCTGACCTATTCCGGGCATCCTTTGGCGTGCGCTTCGATCGTCGCGACCATCGATGCGATGCATGACGAAGGCATCGTTGAAAATGCATCACAGGTTGGAAAACTTTGCGTCGGTCCTGGCCTTGCTGAGCTGGCTGACCGTCATCCGGTGATCGGTGAAGTGCGTGGCCTGGGCGTGTTCTGGGCTCTAGACCTGGTCTCTGACCGGGCGACCCGGGCGATGCTGGCCCCGTACGGTGGCTCGTCGCCGGCTCTGGCCGAGCTGATGGCCCAGTGCCGCTCGCATGGCCTGCTCGTGTTCACCAATTACAACCGGGTGCACGTGGTGCCGCCGTGCGTCATCACCGCTGAGCAGGTCAAGGAAGGGCTCGCGATCCTGGACGAGGTGTTCACGGTGGTGGATCGGCACTACGAGGGCTAACGTGTCAGCATGCCCTGGCGTGTCCATTTCAACGCCGATGACCTAGACCGGATCGAGGTCGTCGATACGCTCGGGCCGTTGGCGGAGACTTTCCTGGCGCTGTCGCTGCTGCGCTGGCCCGAGGCCAGGCCGCGGGGGTTGCTCAGCGAGTGGCCGCAGTGGGTTGCTCCCCGGGTGACGCCCAGGATCAGGCCGCTCGTGCCGCTGTTGCCGCCGGGAGGCCGGGGCGTGGACCTGTTCACCGTGGTGGGTCACGCCTCGACGATCGACCAGGGCATCGGGACGTTGATGACGGTTCCCGATGACGTTCTCGGCGAGGAGATCGACTATTTCGACCGCAACTGGCAGCGGCTGCCTGCCGCCGCCTGGGCCGCGGCCGATCGGCACGGGCCAGGCCGGATCGCGCTGGTCGACGCTGCGGTGGCCGCCTACGGCGCGCTGATCGCGCCGTACTGGCGCAGCATCCTGGCTCAGCTGCGGGCCGAGCAGGCGGTGCGAAAGCGGATCCTGGCTCAGCGCGGCGGCGCGGGGCTGCTCGAGTCGCTGCAGTCGCAGTGGATCCGCTGGCGGCCGCCGGTGCTCTACGTGGACACGCCGACCCTGCGCGGGCTGCATCCCGGCCGGGTGTTCCTGCACGGTCGCGGCATTGTGCTCGTCCCGTCCCTATTCACCGGTGACTACCCGTCCATGCACCTCAGCCTGGCCGAGGCGGACGCCATTCCGATGCTGGTCTTCGCGGCGACGAGCATCGGCGACGTGGCCACGGCCAGGCCGCCGGCGGGCGGCGATCAGGTTCAGTCCGCCCTCGCGCCGCTGATCGGCCGGACCAGGGCCACCGCGCTGAACGCGATCGGCGACGGCTGCACGACGACCGAACTGGCGGCCGCCATCGGCACCTCGCTCGCCGCTGCCAGCCAGCACGCCGCGGTGCTGCGCGAGGCCGGGCTGATCATCACCAGCCGGCACGGCCGGGCGGTGCTGCACACGCTGACCCCGCTCGGCGCCGAGCTGCTGGCCTGCAGCCAGCATCGGGACCTGGACGCCAGGTACGGATAAGGCCGGCTGGGTCCGCGGGCCCGGCCGGCCCAACCCGCGAGCCCAGGCTTACGGGGCGGCGGACTCAAACGCCGGAAGGTAGCCGTTGGCCTGGCCGGAGGCGTTGGGGTGGTAGGAGGATTCGAGGTCGAAGATGTTGACCGAGTTCAGGTAGCTGCCTGAGTCACAGATCTGATGCCCGGCGAAGTGCGGCCCGACGTCGACGAACGGGTCGCCGGCGCGGCTCGCGGCGGCCGAGATCTCGCTGTCCAGCAGCGCCGCGCCGCCATTGAGCGCGGTCCGGTCGGTAGTGGACAGGCCAATGCAGGTCGAGGACTTGGACAGGTCATAGAACTGCGGGTAGTCGAGCACGACGATCTTGGCGCTGGGGGCATCGGCCCTGATGTCGGAGAGCACGGTGTTCAGCGCGGCCGGCAGGGTTGACTGGGCTTGCGCCTCGGCCGAGTTCACCGCGCTCACGCACCTGGACGTCGATTCCAGCACGCAGGTCTCCAGCACGCTGGCGAACCCGACGTCGTTTCCGCCGACGGAGATCGAGACGAGCGTGGTCGCGCTGCTCAGCCCGCCGAGCTGGGTGCTGATCACCGAGCTCGTGGTCGCGCCTGAGCAGGTCTCGTTCGTGAAGGTGGCCGGGGCGTTGGCCGCCGCCCAGAGCACGGGGTAGGCGTTGCTGCTCTCGCGGCACGAGCCGTCTGAGTAGTTGCCGGCTCCGTCGCCGGAGGAGTAGGAGTCGCCGAGAGCGACATAGCGGACAGAACTCGCGGCGCCGGCGGCACCGGCGGCACCGCCCGTGGCGAAGGCGGCGACGGCCACCGCACCGATAGTGACCGCTAGCGCGCGCAGACGAAAACGATTTAACACCGGCAGCTCCTGAGCCCAACGTCCAACACAGAGGCACCTACTACTTGTTAGTAACATCTGGGAACTAGGCGGTCAATGATCTGTTTTCCTCGGGGCGCGGCCTCCTCGGAACCCAGCGGGGGCGTCTTTAGGCATCGCCCGGCGCTCATCCGGCGCTTTTTCAGGCTCTGTCGCTTTTCGGGCAGGGCTTAAAGGGCTTGGCCGCGGGACTGCCGGTGGGCGACGCTGGGCACCATGGCATGGCGGATTCACTTCACCGAGGAGGATCTGAACCGAGTCAAGATCTGCCAGACCGCGGGACCGCTGGCGGAGACTATGCTCGCGTTCTCGTTCCTGCGCTGCCCGCTGCAGCCGCAAGCCATGTTCGCCGGGTGGCGCAGCGCCTCGATCGGCAAGCTCACCACCGAGATGGCGCCGCTCGCGGCGCTCGTGCCGGCCGGCAGCCGGGGAGTGGACCTGTACACGCTGACCGGCGAGACGGCCACGATCGGGCAGGGCATCATGGCGCTGCTCGGCGTGCCCAGCAAGGACATGATCTGCGAGATCGAGTCGTTCGACCGCCATCACCGGATGTCAGGGCAGGCCTGGGCGACAGCCACCGACCCGGCCGCGCGACATGAGCTCGCCCGGGCGATCACCGCCGCCTACCGGTCGTTCGTCGAGCCGTACTGGCCGAGGATCAGCGCTCAGCTGCATGCCGCACAGGTCGGTCGCAGCCGGGTGCTGGCGGCCGGAGGGGCGCAGGCGCTGCTGTCATCGCTGCGCTGCCCGACGATCCGCTGGCGCTCGCCCGTGCTCGAGCTGACCGCCTCATCCAGTCTTGACCTGCACCTGAAAGGCAGCGGCATCGTCATCGTGCCCTCGATGTTCGCCGGGCGGATCCCGTCGCTCCACCTGGACGGCCGGGATCTGAACGCGCCGCCGCGCCTCGTGCTGCCAGCGGCCGACGCCTCGGCGGGAGATCAGCCGGGCGGTGAGCCGGCCGGCGGCGGCGCCGCGCTGGGCGCCCTGGTCGGCCGGACCAGGGCCGCCGCGCTGCACGTCATCGCCGACGGATGCACGACCTCCGAGCTGGCGCGGCTATGCGGCGTCTCGATGGCCGCGGCCAGCCAGCACGCGACCGTGCTCCGGAACGCCGGCCTGATCATCACCCACCGGCAAGGCAGTTCGGTGCTGCACGTGCTGACCCCGCTCGGGGCCGATCTGCTGGCCTCCGCTCAGGGCCCAGCTCAGGCCTCTGCTCAGAGCTGGGCGAACGCCTCCTCGAGCACGTCGAGGCCCTCGTTGAGCAGGTCAGAGCCGATTACCAACGGCGGCAGGAAGCGCAGCACGTTGCCGTAGGTCCCGCAGGTCAGCACGATCAGGCCCGCCGCGTGGCAGGCCTTCGCCACCTTCGCCGTGGTCGCCGGGTCCGGGTCGATCGTGCCGGGCTTGGTCAGCTCGATCGCGATCATCGCGCCGCGCCCGCGGATGTCGCCGATGACCGGGTACCGCTCGGCCAGCTTGCGCAGCCTCGGCACCATGATCTCGCCCAGCCGGCGGGCAGCGGCCGGCAGGTCTTCCTTGGTCATCGTCTCGATCGAGCCGAGGGCGGCGGCGCACGCCACCGGGTTGCCGCCGTAGGTGCCGCCGAGTCCGCCGACGTGCACCGAATCCATGATCTCGGCCCGGCCGGTGACGCCGGCCAGCGGCAGCCCGCCGGCGATGCCCTTGGCGGTGGTGACCAGGTCCGGCACGACGCCCTCGTGCTCGCAGGCGAACCAGTCGCCGGTTCGGCAGAAGCCGGACTGGATCTCATCGGCGATGAACACGATCCCGTGCTCGCGGCAGAACTCGGCCAGGCCGGGCAGGAAGCCCTCAGGCGGCACGATGAACCCGCCCTCGCCCTGGATCGGCTCGATCACGACGGCGGCGGTCCGCTCCTCGCCCACCTGGGCGTGAATCAGGCCCTTGACCACGTCCAGGGCCTCTTCCGCGCACTGGGCGGGGCCGCCTGGCCAGCGGAACGGGTACGCCATCGGCGCGCGGTAGATCTCGCCGGCGAACGGGCCGAAGCCGTCCTTGTAAGGCATGTTCTTGGCGGTCATCGCCATCGTCAGGTTCGTGCGGCCGTGATAGGCGTGATCGAAGACGACCACCGCCTGGCGCCCGGTCGCGTACCGGGCGATCTTCACCGCGTTCTCGATCGCCTCGGCGCCCGAGTTGAACAGCGCCGAGCGCTTCTCGTAGCTGCCCGGGGTGATCCGGTTGAGCTCCTCGCAGACCTCCACGTAGCCCTCGTAAGGGGCCACCATGAAGCAGGTGTGGGTGAAGTGCGCGACCTGCTCGGTGATCCGGCTGACGACCAGTTCGGCGCTGTTGCCGACGGACGTCACCGCGATCCCGGAGCTGAAGTCGATCAGCGAGTTACCGTCGGCGTCGATCAGCACGCCGCCGCCGGCCGCGGTGACGAAGACCGGCAGCACATGGGACAAGCCGCGGGCAACGCTGCGGTGCCTGCGCTCAAGTAGCTCGCGGGAGGCCGGGCCAGGGATCTCGGTCACCAGGTGCCGCTGCTGGGCTAGAGCGGGACCGCCAACGGTAGAGTGCAGGTTCATAGGCCGAGGATAGACCGGACACAGACGGCGATGTAGGGCCGGCCGTCACGTTCGCTTAACGGGGTGTCATGCGGGTATCACATGCGTTCACGTGCGACGACTTGCGGATGGTCAGCAACTTCTAACCCGACGTCACAGGAGCTAGATGAGCCTTCAGCGGTTGGACGGCAGAGCCTTCAGCGGTTGGAAAGCAGAGCCTTCAGCGGTTGGTCGGCAGAGCCGTCAGCGGTTGGACAGCAGAGCCGTCAGCGGCGTCGCGGAACGGGCGACGTTGACAGGTATACACATGAGCGTCCTATGATGCCGCCGAGTCTGTAGTATCTGGGTGATCCAGTGAACCGGGGCACATTCGGACTTATCGTCGCACCGAGGGCTTACGGGGTGCTGGGTTGGCATAGTTGTTTGTATCGGCAAAAATTTGGTATGTGGTGCAGGAATGGCCCGCCCCGGATGTCGAGGAGGACCTCATGCGAACACATGATTGGTTTCGGTCACACAGCTTCCACTACTCTGACTTCGGCAACGCCAGCGAGCTAGGCCAGATCAAGCGGGACAGGGGTCTGTCTGTTTCGCTTATCCTGCCTACCCGCAATGTGGCCGAGACCATAACCTCGGTTCTCGACGAGGTAAACAATCTCCGACGTCCAGACATTGGGCTAATCGATCAGGTCATCGTCGTCGACGCGGATTCCACCGACGGTACCGCCGAGATCGCACACGGCTATGACGCCGAGGTGTACTCGGAGAATGCCCTGATGCCCGAGTACGGCCCCGCCCACGGCAAGGGTGACGCCATGTGGCGAGGCCTGTCTGTCGCCACTGGTGACGTAGTCGCCTTTGCCGACACCGATACAGGCAACTTCTGCACGCAGCTCATCACCGGCGTCCTCGGGTGCCTGGTGGCCAGGCCGGACATCCAGTTCGTCAAGGCCGCCTACCGCCGCCCGTATACGCAGGCGACGCTGTCCGTGCCCGACGGCGGCGGCCGGGTCACCGAGCTGACCGCCAAACCAGCACTCAACCTGCTCTTCCCTGAGCTGGCCGGATTCGTCCAGCCGCTGGCCGGCGAGTTCGGCGGCACCAGGGATCTGCTCTACTCGGTACCGTTCTTCAGCGGCTACGCGGTCGAGGTCGGCATGCTCATCGACGTGCTCGATGCGTGCGGGCTCTCGGCGATGGCGCAGGTCGACGCCGGGATGCGCAAGAACCGGCATCAGGATCTGTCGAACCTGAGCCGGATGGGTTACGCGGTGATGCGAGCCGTGCTGACCCGGGCAATCCAGCGCCGGCTGATCGGCACCGACCTGACCCCTGATTCCTGGACGGACTCAGAGGCAGGTTCCTATCTGCACGCCGTGGCCGCGGCTCAGGGCGTGCAGCTCGAGGAGTACGCGGAACTAATGATCGAGCGGCCGCCAATGCGAATGGCGCTGCTCGACCGGCAGCGGATGGCAGGCGCCACCGCGGCCGGCTGCTGAGCCGCCATACTGCGGCCTGCTGCGCAGCCGGCCCACCGGGGCCGGCTGCCGAACTGTCACACTGCGGCCTGCCGCCGAGTCGGCCCACCGCGGCCGGCTGCAGAGCCGCCGGTTAGCTAGGGTTCAGGCGGCACGCGATCAGCGGATCAGATCGCGTGCCGCCGTTTCGATCGAGGCCTCGCACAACAGCACGGTGTTCGCGGCCTCGCCGAGCGGCACGAAGCTGTCATAGCTGCTAACCCGGCCTATCCGGCCGGGAAAGCCGGCCTGGGTTAGCGCGGTGACGATGCCCTCGCCGACCCCGCCGGTCTGCCTGGTCTCGTCGGCCACCAGCACGGTGCCGGTGACCGCGGCCTCACGTATGAGGTCATCGACCGGCAGCGGGGCCAGCCAGCGCAGGTCGAGCACGCGGCAGCCGATGCCCTGCGCTGCCAGCCTCGCCGCGACTCGCAGGCTCATCCGCACGCCGTTGCCGAACGTGGCGATCAGCAGGTCGTGGCCGTCGCCGTAGACCCGCCCTTGCCCGACCGGGGCGTGGCCGAGGGTCCACAACCAGGGCGGGTCGTACCCGGCCAGCCAGCCGCTGTCGCCCGGCTGGTACAGGTCGCGTTCGTGGTAGAGCGCGATCGGCTCAAGGAAAACGCAGACGCTGCCGTCTTCGCGCGCGCTGGCCAGGCAGGTTCGCAGCAGCGCCGCGGCGTCGTCGGGCCGGGCCGGACAGGCGACGATCAGGCCGGGGATGTCGCGGAGCGCTCCGACGGCGTTATCGTTGTGGAAGTGCCCGCCGAACCCCTTCTGGTAGGCCAGCCCGGCGATGCGCAGCACCATGGGGTTGCGGTACTGGCCCTGGGAGAAGAACGACAGCGTGGCCGCCTCACCGCGGAGCTGGTCGGCGGCGTTGTGCAGGTAGGCCAGGTACTGGATCTCCGGTACCGGCAGCAGGCCGGTAACGCCCGCGCCGAGCGCCAGGCCGAGTATTGACTGCTCGTCCAGCAGCGAGTCGAACACCCGACCCGCGCCGAACGCGCTCAGCAGGCCCTTGGTGACCCCGTAGACCCCGCCTTTGCGGGCCACGTCCTCGCCGAACACGATCACCTCATCGCGGGCGGCCAGTTCGTCGGCGAGCGTTCGGTTGATCGCCTGCGCCAGCGTCAGCAGGCCCTCTTCCTCGGGCGGCTTCCCGTCAAAGACCCGCAGCCGGCGGCGCATGCTGGCGGGCCGGAGCGAGCCGGCCACCAGCGTGGGGTGTCGCGGCGCGAGCGGTGCCATTACCTGGTGGGCGTGGGTCAGTCTCGGCTCGGTTTCTGCCTGCCCGGCTAGCGACGAGACGAGCTTGAGGGATTGCTCGTACCGGTCGAGCACCTCGTAGGCGGTAAGCAGGCCGGCGGTGATCAGCGCGCTGGCGGTGCCGAGCAGCGGATCCCGGCCGAAGTCGTCGGCGATCTCGGCGGGCGTGCGGTAACCCGCCTCGGCGTCGGAACCAGCGTGACCTCCGAAGCGGACGGTTGACAGGTGCAAGATCGCCGGCTTCCGGTTGGCCCTGACGTACTCGGCTGCCTGCGCGGCGGCGTCGTAGACCGCGACCGGATCGGCGCCGTCGACGTGGGCGTAACGCAGCCCAGGGTGGCCGGACAGCGTGGCCTTGACCCAACCAGGCGGGGTGCGGACGCTGATGCCGAACCCGTTGTCCTCGCAGACGGCCAGGAGCGGCATCGGCAGGCCCTGGTAGGTGCAATAGGCAGCGGTGTTCATCGCACCGACCGCCGTCGAATGATTGGTCGAGGCGTCGCCGAAGCTCGTCACCACGAGCGAGTCAGCCGGCCACGGCGGGGTCAGCCCGAGCCTGGCGGCCCGGGGGAGCGCGAACGCCAGGCCGACGGCCCTGGGTAGATGGGATGCGATCGTCGAGGTCTGCGGAATGATGTTCAGGTCCTGGTGGCCGAACACCTTGTGCCTGCCGCCCGCGATCGGCTCGCGGGTGGAGGCGGCCAGCCCTAGCAGCACGTCGTAGATGCCGTCGGTGGCTCGCCCGGCCTGCGCGGCTCTGGCCAGGTAAAAACCGCCGGACCGGTAGTGCAGCAGGGCCGGGTCGGTCAGGCGCAGGGCAGCGGCCACAGCGGCGTTGGACTCGTGGCCGGAGGAGCCGATCGTATAGAACCCGCTGTTGCGCGAGCGCATCCAGCGGGCGGCCGCGTCGAGATGACGGCTGGCCAGCTGAGCGTCGAAGATCTCCAGCAGGCCGCCGAAGGTAAGGCCACTGCCCGGCCGTACCGGATCAGTGAGCGACGGTGCCGCTGGCTGATCGCCGGATTCGCCGGTCTCGTCGCCGAGGCGGCGGATCGCCGCGATCAGATGATGGTCAGCCTGGCTGGGTTCGAAGTCAGCCCCAGTCACGCGCTCTGCCGCAAACTACGTTCAGTCATGGGGCAACGTTATCTAGACGCCGTACCACTCTCCGGTCAGCGGGACCATCTTGCGCGGGCCGAACCTGATGGCCACCGCGGCCCGGCGCTTGGCCAGTCCCTCGCGCAGGTGGAAGGTACCAGTCCAGCGGTTGTAGTAGCCCACGCTGTCCCACCGTTTGCCACTCCAGCTCCCGGCCAGCGGAACCATGTGCTTGGGCCCGAACCTGAACTTGCGGAACGCCGGTCCAGAAGAAAGCTTGTTGCGCAGCGCGAAGAGCCCGGTCCTCGGGTTGTAGTAGCCAACGCCGCTGCGGCGGCCGCCGGTCCAGTGACCGGCCAGCGGGACCATGTGCGCGGGACCGAACTTGAACTTGCTCAGCGGCCGCCCACGAGACAACTTCTCGCGCAGGTAGTAGGTGCCGGTCTTGGGGTTGTAGTAGCCGATGCCGTCATGCCCGGATCCATTCCAGTCGCCGACCAGCGGGATCATGCGGGTAGGCCCGAACTTGAACGTCCTGGTCCCGTGCCGCCCCCGGACGACGCCGAACAGCCTGAACGTGCCGTACCTGGGGTTGTAATAGCCGAGCCGGTCCCCGCCGCGGCCACGCCAGTTGCCTACCAGCGGGATCTTGCCCCGGCCGATCCCGGGCTTGGCGTTAGCCGGGCCCGAGGTCTGCGAGTAGCGCTCGCTGACCTTGCCGGTCCAGTGGTTGTAGTAACCGACGTCGGCGCGGCGCGGAATCCGGAAGTGGATGAAGTGGCTGGGCCAGGTCTGCCACATCGTCGTGGACCGGTGGGCCCAGATCCGGGTCCAGTCATAGTCGTTGAGCTGACCGCCAATGTGCTGCTGGGAGATGACGATGTAGCTGTGGTGCGGCCCGACCGCCTCGACCACGGCGACATGCCCGGCCGAGCTCATGCCGACCGCGCCGCCATCCCACTCGGCTACGGCGCCGACCGCCGGGGTGTGGTTCACCTTCACGCCGTGCGCGGCCGCGGTGGCCGCCCACTCACCGCCGTTGCCGAGCAGGTAGCTCGGCTCGGGCACGTGGTAGACGGTCGACTCAACGAAGGCGGTGTAGTTGGTGCACTGGTCGCCGGCCGACATCCGCCAGTAGGACCGGAAGCCGCCGGTCTGGTAGTGGTAACTCGGGTAGCCGTGGCTGGTGCAGCGAGCCCAGCCGGTGCACAGCGTTCGCGACGGCATCGCCGAGGAAGCGTCTTTGGCGTTCACGTGCGCGATGACCGTGGGCAATGCCGCGGCCGCGATCGCCATCAGGGGCAGGCCCGCGGCAAGCAGGCGCCGGTTGCGCCGGTTGAGCCGCGAGGCTAGCCGTTTTCTGCGTTCGGTGATCCGCCCGCTGACGCCAAAACGATCTTCCGGCATGTCAAGCCTCCTGGAACGGCCCTGTGTCAGCGGGGTGGCATTACGGGGCCAGAGGGCGGCCCCTCAGGCACCCCGGCGGGCCTGAACAGGCTCCCACTGGGAACAGAGCAAACTATGCCGGTTCTTAACGTCGGTGCGCGTCATTTCGGGATATCGGAATCACACGGCGCGTCGCCGGTTACACACCGCCGTGGCTTTGCTGCGTATGGTGAGATCGACTGTTTTCGTGAACGGAGAAGCCATGTTGCCGTGGTCGGGGGAGCTCGCCGGACGGATCGACGAGCAGGTAATTACGAGCGAGTTGCTGCGGGACAATCCGCTCGGTGATCGGTTCGAACGGCCGATCATCGTCTACCTGCCGCCTGGCTACGATGACGCAGCGAACGGCGAGCGCCGCTATCCGGTCGTCTATGTCATTATGGGATATGGCGGTTATGTCAGTATGTGGCGAAACCGGAGCGCGTTCCGCCAGCCATTTATCGAGACCGCCGATCAGATGTTCGCCGCCGAGGCGGCGCCGCCCGCGCTGGTCGTCTACGTCGACGCCTGGACCAGGTACGGAGGCAGTCAGTACGTCGATTCGCCGGGGACCGGGAAGTACCACTCGTACCTGTGCGATGAGGTCGTGCCGTGGGTGGATGCCAGCTACCGCACGCTCGCGGACCGCGAGCACCGGGCCATCTCCGGCAAGTCGAGCGGCGGCTTCGGCGCGATGATCACCCCGATGCTGCGTCCTGACCTGTTCGGCGCGCTGGCCACCCACGCCGGTGATGCTCTCTACGAGTTGTGTTACGTGCCTGAGTTCGGCGACTGCGTGCGGATGCTGCGCGAGTACGACGGCGACATCTGGCAGTGGTGGGACGACTTCACCACCCGCACCGCCTTCAGCAAGAAAGCCGATGAAGCGCTGCTCGGCACACTGGGCGTCGCGGCCTGTTTCTCAGCCGATCCCGACGGCCAGCCGCAGCTTCCGTTCGATACGCACACCGGCGTGCTGCGCGAAGACGTCTGGCAGCGCTGGCTCGACTGGGATCCGGTCAGGATGACCGCCAAGTACGCCGACGCGCTCAGGTCGCTGCGGGCGATCTGGATCGACGCGGGCAACGCCGACGACTTTTACCTCGACGTCGGGGCGGCGGCATTCCGGGCGGCGCTCGCGGAGATCGACGTGCCCGATGAGGTGATCAGGTTCGAGATCTTCGACGGCACGCACGCGGCCATTGACCACCGTTATCCGCTGGCCCTGGCCTGGCTGTGCCAGCAGATGGCCGCCTAGCCGCGTCCGATCACCGAGAGCGCGGACGGCAGCACCCTGATCCGCAGCGGCGTGCCCGCGGTCAGCGGGGACGCACAGCGGAGCAGTTCGCCATCGGCGGCGGCGGGCAGGTCACGGCTGACGGTCAGCGTGACCTCCGTACCGCGCTCCAGGTTCACCTGGGGCAGGTTGACGTGCGAACCGTCCTTGATTTTCGTCAGCGCCCTGACGAACGTGAGCTTCGGCGCGTGTCGCATCAGCACGATGTCAAGCACGCCGTCGTCGATCTCGGCTGGGGGAGCGACCTTCATGCCGGCCCCGAAGAACGCCGAGTTGGCCACCACGACCGCATAGCCAGTGAATTCGTGCGTCTGGAGTTCACCGGCCGTCTGGGGTTCACCGGCCGTCTGGGGTTCACCGGCCGACTGCGGCTTGCCGGTCGTCTCACCGGAGATCCGGACGGCGAACGTCACCGGCTGCCAGCGGGCCAGCACTCGCAGCGCGGAAACCGGGTAGACCAGCCCGCCGCCGAGCAATTTGGTCGCATTGGCTACTTCCCCGGCGACGGCCGGCAGGCCGGCGTAGATGCTGCTGGCCACGATTTGCTCGGGCTGATCCGGCGTGCTCACCGCGATGAGGTCGATCTGCCTGGGCTGGCCCTCCGCCAAGGCCGCGGCGGCGGCGGCCGGGTCGGCTGGAAGCTTCAGCACCCCGGCTAGATCATTTCCCCGGCCGGCCGGGATCAGCCCGAAGCTAGCCCCGGCGGCGGCCGCCGCGCCGGCCAGTGCCCCGGCCATGCCGTCACCGCCGACAGCCACCACGACCTCGTCGTGCCTGGCCGCCTCGGCCGCCAGTTCCCGAGCATGCTGAAGGCTCTGGGATTCGACTACCCGGTGCGCGGTCCCAGCCGCGGTGAGCGCCGCGGTAATGGCAGGCAGCAGCGCCCGCGCCCGGCCGTTGCCCGCCTGCGGATTGACGATCAGGCACAACCGACGATCCACCCAAGCCTCCTCAGGGCCGGGAACGCGAAGGGCCGTACGGCCCAGGCGTACTATCTTCTGGTATGGCGGGCGAGCATAGCGGAGCCGTGATTTCTTCCGGCGATGCACAGTTCGTGCAAGTACAGACCACGACCGACTCCCGGGCCGAGGCGATGGAACTGGCCCAGGACGCGGTCGAAGCCAGGCTCGCGGCCTGTGCGCAGGTCGCGGGACCGGTGGCCAGCACGTTCTGGTGGGAAGACGGTATCGAGCGGGCCGAAGAATGGATAGTCATGCTCAAACTTCCCGCCGACCGGTTTCCGGAACTGGCCGAATTCCTCACCGAGCGGCACAGCTACGACGAACCGGAGATCATCGCCACCCCGATCGTGGCCGGGTCGGCCGGATACCTGGACTGGATCGCCGAAGAGACCGCACCCAGGTAGCCGTTGACCGGCGGTGCTGAGCAGGATCAGGCCGTGAACAGGCCGGTGCGCAGCAACGCCGCGACGTCCCTGGCATCCACCGAAACCATCCGGGCGGAAGCGGAGAAGGAAACCATCCCGCCGAAGGCGGCGCGGTTGTAAACGCTTGCCGTAGCCGTGCCTCGTACTCTGACCCGCTGCGCTGCGGCGTATCGAAGCATCACCCGAGACGGAGCGGACGCGACCGCACGTCGCCCGCTCGCGGGCAGAACCCGCTGAGCGCTAGGTGGCGAGCCCGGCCACGGCCAAGCGCAGAGTGCTATCGCCGGGGCCGGACCGCCGCCCGCGGCGGGCAGGGTCGGCGTTCAGGGCAGGTTCCCGGCTTCGGGGGCCGCCGGGACCGGGATAACGGGCGGGCAGACCCCCAGCCTGTCGAGCCGTCAACTCCGCTGGGTCGTTGCTGCCGGTCGATCGATTGTCGTGTGGCCTGCCAGCGCGGCGACCTGCTGCTTCACCTG
>DASYAT010000236.1:0-12785 GCA_036501205.1 Streptosporangiaceae bacterium
CGACCGGGCCGCCGCCATCAGGCCCCTGGTGAGCCGCGGACACCGAGACGAAGACCGCCGGGTCGCCGGTCACCGAGGAAGCGACGCCCCCGACGCGGGCCTTGATCTGACGGTGCCAGTGCACGTCGGAGTCGTCGAGCATGGCGTTGCGGCGGCCCCGGACCTGGCCGTCCTGGCTGACCTCGCACTTGAGGAACACGTTCACCAGCCGGCCGTCGAGATCCGAGGTGCGCGGCCGTTCAGGCAACTCAAGACCGGCGTTACGGATCGCGCCCCAGATCCCGTCGGTGTCAAGCGCGTCCCGCATGACCGAGTGCCCGATCCGGTACCGGCCGCCGATCCCGCGCGCGTTGCCCGCGACGACGACCTGGGCCTGGTCCAACTCGACTCCCGACGAGCAGGAGGCGACGGCCGAGTACAGGTCCCGGCTGTGCAGCACGTCGGCGTCGGACGGCATCTCGATTTCGCCGAGGGCGACTGCTATTCCGAGCGCCGTGCAGCCGTTGGACAGGTCCATCGACTCGTGGGTGTTCTCGGTCCAGACGCTCTGGCCCCGGCTCTTGGCGTCCGAGATCGTGCCGATCGTCAGCAACGGCGTCTTGGTCTGCACGTAGTGCACGTCAGCAGGGTCCGTGATCCCGGCCCGCTCCATCGCCACGCGAACGGCATCGGCCACCTTCGAGATCATCGCCGTCCGGCCGATGTCCTCGGGCGCCAACCGCTCGCTCATCGCGAACCCCACGGTCAGCCGGGGCTCATCGGTCGCGGTCGCCTGGTCGGCCGGCAGCGTCGCGAAGATCGTCGCGTGCGGGCTGATCACTCCGTCGGTTCCGCCTGACCAGACGATCGGGATCTGCCTGACCTGCTGGGCGGTCCTGGTTCCCTTCGCCGTGAGCACGTCGCGGAACGCCCGGTCGGCCAGGATCCTGGTGTAGTCGTTGACCCCGCCGTTGCCCTCGGTCTTGCCGATCACGGCGATCACCCGGTCAGCCTCGAGGACACCGTCGTCGATCAGCTTGGCCAGTTCGCTCGCGTCCGACACGTTGTGCAGCGGTACTTTGCGTACCTCGATCGGCTCGAGCACGGGCTCACTCCTTCTCGTCCAGCCAGTAACGGATAGCCGCACCGTGCTGGTCGAGCACAGGCGGCGGCAGGTGCGAGCCCCGACCGCCATCGTCGAACCGCAGCGGCGGCCCCGGCAGCTCGATCGGCCCGAGCGCGAGGTGGTTGACGTCGATTACCAAGCCCTGCGACCTGGTCTGTTCCCAGTCGTACACTTCGGCCAGGTCGCGAACTTTACCAGCCGGTATCCCGAGCTCGGCCAGCCGGCGCAGCACGTCGTCGGCCTGGTACTCGGCGAAGGCGGCGTCCACGGCGACGTTCAGTGCGACATGGTCGGCCACCCGGTCCCGGTTCACCGTCCACTTGGGCGCGGCGAGCCCGAACGCGGGGGCGAACCGTTGCCACAGCCCGTCCGTGCCCACCGCGATCTGGACGAACCCGTCGGCCGCCCGGTACAGCCCGTACGGGCAGATCGACGGATGATAGTTGCCGAGCGGCCCGGGGACCTCACCCGCCACCGTGTACCTGGTGCCGAGGTAGGCGTGCGAGCCGACGACTGCGGCGAGCAGGCTGGTCCGCACGACCTGGCCGCGCCCGGTCCGGCCCCGCTCGACCAGCGCGGCCAGCACGCCGGACACGCCGTACATCCCGGCCATGATGTCGGCGACCGGCGCTCCGACCCGGGTCGGCTGGTCAGGCGACGGGCCGGTCAGCGACATCAGCCCACCCTCGCCCTGCGCGATCTGGTCGTAGCCGGATCGGCTGCCCTCGGGCCCGTCGTGCCCGAAGCCGGTGATCGACAAGATCACCAGCCGCGGGTTCAGCTCGGTCAGCCGCTCCACGGAGAACCCGAGCCGGTCGAGCACGCCCGGCCTGAAGTTCTCGATCAGCACGTCCGCGCGCCCGACGAGCTTCGTCAGCACCGTCCGCCCGTCATCGGATTTCAGGTCGCAGACGATCGACTCCTTGTTCCGGTTGCAGGACAGGAAGTACGTGGTGTGCTCATTTCCGGCCGCGTCCCGCATGAAGGGCGGCCCCCACGCGCGGCTGTCGTCCCCGCCGGGCGACTCAACCTTGATCACCCGGGCCCCGAGATCGCCGAGCATCATCCCCGCGTGCGGCCCGGCCAGCGCGCGCGACAGATCGACCACCAGCGTCCCGTCGAGCGGTCCGTCCGTGCCAGTCCTGGGGGGCACCCTGCTCGCCGGGGGACGCCCCCGACCCCCCGATGGCCTGGGATCCCCGCTCATATCCAGTCCACCTCCGCTGCGGCGACTCCCGAGAGTCGCAGGTATCCGGGACCGCGATCGAAGAAGGGCTCGGGGAGCTGGCGCTCTGTCCTCATTTTTTGGCGCAAAGCATGCGTAGCTTGAATGTCGGCCGCAGGCTCGTCCTCTGGTCCGGTGATCACGACGCCGTAGTCGGCAGCCGCCCCGGCCCGCGATACCTTGCCCCAGGCGACATCGCGGACCACGCTTTCTGCCGCGCGGTTGACCGGGTCGCCCCAGCCGCCGCCGCCCGTGGTCCTGATCCTGATCAAGGTCCCCGCCGGAACCGGCTCGGAATCGGCGAGCGCGTCCGCAAATCTTTCTCCCAAATGGTCGTTAATAATGGTCACCCCGAAAGGATGACCGGCCTTACCGCCATTGACTCCCCAGCAGGCCAGGATCGAGCGGTCGGCGATCGACATGAAATAGCCGTCGGTCAGCATCCTGATGACCTTCTCGTACCCAAGTCCCCCTCGGAACTCGCCGGGTCCGCCCGAGTCGACCGCGAGGCCGAGGCGTTCGACCACGAAGGGGAAGCGGGCCTCGGAGAACTCGGCCGGCAGGTTGCGCGAATCCGGCACCACGTGAATCGTGTCCTCGCCGTCGGCGTAGTACCGGCCGCCAGAGCCGCCGCCGAGTACCTCGCGCATCAGGTAGGGCTCACCGGCGGCGTCGAGGCCGTAGACGCCGGTGTAGCGGATCGTCTCCTGGTCGGCCGGCATCCGCCCGCCGACCGCCTTGGCCAGAACCCCGGCCAGCACGCCGAGCAGCCGCAGGATCACGAACGTGCGGGCATTCGTCGGGGCCGGGAAGATCGGGGTCAGGAGCGTGCCGGGCGGCGGGAACCTGAGCTCAAGCAGGTCGACTACGCCTTCGTTGACGTCGAGTTCGGCCATGCGCTCCGGGGTGTCCGCGAGGTTGCGCAGGATCGGCGCCAGCCATTTGGCCAGGAAGTTGCCGTCGGCGTAGTTACCGCAATGGTTGATCGGGCCCTTGGCCTGCGGGCCTGTGCCTGCGAAGTCCAGGATCAGCCTCGGGCCCCTGGGGTCGTCGTCGGGGGTCCTGGTCAGGGTGATCCGCTGAGCGTGCAGCTTGGGCGGGTCGACCCCGTCGTGCTCGGCGTAGTCTTCCCAGCTCCAGGTGCCTTCGGGGATCTTGGTCAGGATCTCGCGGCGGAACGTGGCCGCGGTGTTCGCCACGATCGCGTCAAAGCAGGCTTCGACCTGGGCCTGGCCGTAGCGGTCGAACAACTCGCCCAGCCTGCGGGCGCCCATCAGGCAGGCCGCGCACTCGGAATCCAAGTCGGCGGCGAGCGACTCCGGCATCCGGGAGTTGCGGGTCATGATCGTGAGCACGGCCTGGTTCGGGCCGCTGGCGTCGCGCAGCTTGATCGGCGGGACCATCAGGCCCTCTTCGAACACGCTGGTGGCGCGGCTGGGCATGGAGCCGGGCACGGCGCCGCCGATGTCATCGTGGTGGCCGAACGCCTGGACGAACGCGACGACTCTCGGCGGCCCGCCGGCTTCGCCGGCGTGAAATACCGGCACGGTCACGCAAAGATCGGGCAGGTGGCCGATGCCGCCTTCTGAGGAGTACACGTCATTGTGGAAGTACACGTCGCCCGGCAACATCGTCTCGATCGGGAAGTCCCGCACGATCGGATGGACCAGCGAACTGTAGGAGCGACCGGTCAGCTTGCGGAGCAGCCGGTCATGTATCCCGGCTCTGAAGTCGTGCGCGTCCCTGACCATCGGCGACCGGGCGGTGCGTCCGATCGCGGTCTCGACTTCCTTCTCGATCGAGGCGAGACTGCCCGCGATGATCTCCAGCAGTACCGGGTCAGCGGGCCCCGCAATGTCAGCGGTCAGCGTCGGCCTGCTCAGCGTCGTCCTGCTCGGCGTCGGCCTGTTCATCGTTCACCCCCGCACCTGGTCGGACGCGCACTTAACTGAGTGCAACTTAACAGCGCCGGCAGGCAAGATGACTGGATGGTTCCGAGTGAAATGGCCGAAGGTGCGGGGGGTGCGGGGGGTGCGGGGGGCCGTCCCGCCGCAGGCAGCACTGAGATGCCGGTGCTGCGCAGGCCGCCGGTGGTGTTGCGCGCGTTTACCTCCTCCGATGCTGAACTGGTCCGGTCCGTGGCCGACGATCCTGTGATTCCGCTGGCGACGACCGTGCCGACGAGCGGAACATTGCCGGATGCGCTCGCCTTTATCGCGCGGCAGCACGACCGGCTGGCCTCAGGGGCCGGGTACTCGTTCGCTGTCGTCGACGCGGCCGGTGGCGAGCCGGTCGGGCAGATCGGATTGTGGCTGCGGGATCTGGAGGCCGGGCGGGTCAGTGTCGGGTACTGGATCGCGTCTAGGTGCCGACGGCGCGGGTATGCGGTCGCGGCACTGGATGCTATTTCGCGGTGGGGGCTGTCGCTGGACGGGGTGTTCCGGGTGGAACTGCACGTGGAGCCGTGGAACGAGGGGTCGTGGCGAGCGGCCGAGCGGGTCGGCTACGTGCGTGAGGGATTGATGCGGAGCTGGCGTGACATCGGCGGCGAACGGCGCGACCTGTTCCTCTACAGCCTCATTCGCTCGGATCTAGCCTCATAGGTGAGCCAACCCGGCCGCCGCCCCGCCCCTGCCGGCCTCCTGCACGTGCCCCCTGCCCCTGCGCACCTGGCTGGCCCCTGCCCCTGCCTCCTGGCCCCTGGCCCCTGCCCTGGCCTTGATCACGAAGAGTTTGCCGCTGCGACGCCAGACTCGGCCGGATTTACGCGAAGAGTTACCCGCGCCGCCACCGGAAACCCTTCGCGATCATGAAAATGAGTCCCATTTATCCGATTTTTGGCGAAGAGTTTTCGTTTCGCGAAGAGTTTGCCGCGGATTTTGGCCATTTTTCGCGGTCAAGTCTTCGTTCAGCTTGGAGCGGGGCGGCCAGCAGACGCCTACCGGCTCCCCGGCCACGCGGATCTGGGATTGAGAGCCGCAGAGGCTAGGCGGGACGTTCATGTTTAGTTAGCCTGCCGTCGGTCTGGCGTATTTACAGACGTTATTACGCCGTAATCTGCTTAACGCTGATGCGAGCATGAGCATAAGGACTATCCGCCGACGCGTTCGCAGGAGGTGCCCGCGATGGTCCTGAGCGTGGTCGCGGTGGTGATCCTGAGCATTCTCACGCTGGCCGGGCTCGTCCTGTTTGGCAGTCGGCGCTGGACCGTTCCGGCCGGGCGCGCGGCCCTGCCCGATACGTCCGTGGTGCGGCCCGCGCTGGTGCGTTTCATCATGGCTTCCTGTCATCCGGGCACCGCGGCCTTCGACGCGACGATCCTGGACCTGGCCGCGCGCGGGTTCATCGGAGCCCGCAGCGATGCGAACGGGATCTGGCTGACCTACACCGAGTCTGGCACCGCCACCGCGGGGATCCGGCTGGCCGGCTACGAGCAGAAGGTGCTTGACGCCCTGCACGGCCGGCTGAAGAACACCGGCGGCGCGCCGTTCGCGGCCGTCGCGCACGTAGCCAGGGTCGATGTCGAGGGTGCCTGGAAGCCGTTCGACAACGAGTTGCGGCTGGCGGCCAGGAGCACCGGGATCTGCCGCCGACGGCTGCCGCTGAGCTTCGCTCCCATGCTGGTGGCGCTGTTGACCGAGGCATCGGCCGTACTGCTGGCTGCGGTCACGGCTACCCTGCCCCATCATCACCAGGCATCGGTCTCGGCGGCGTGGGTGGCGGTCACCGCCGTGCTGACAGCGCTGCTCCTGCTGGGGGCCGGATATCAGGATCGGCTGACACCGGTCGGGGCCGGGCTCGCCGCGCGATTCAAGCAAGAGCGGGCGAGGCTAGCGGCCGATCCCGCGTCCTGGGGCATGACTGCAGACGGGCCGGTCGCCTGGCCCGAGGTATCGGCGAACACACTGGCCCGGCGGGCGTTCGCGGTGGCGGGCACGATTCCCGGGGCCGGACCCGAGCCGGTGACGCCGGGCCAGCGGCTGCGGGGCCGGGTCGCGAGCAGGCAGCCGTCGGAGAAGCGGAAGCCGACCGAGGCCTGGTCCTCGTTCAATGGCAACTGGCGCCTCGTGCCGATCAGGAAGTCGACCGGGCCCGGCATTGGCGCGGGCGTCTTCAAGATCATTCTCGGACTGGTCCTCAGCCTCGTCGCCTACGGGCTTTACTACCCAAGCGGAAACGGACCCGTCCCGGTCATCGTCTTCGTCATCGCTCTGGCGTTCGGCGGCTATGGCATCGCGCAGGTGATCAGGATCGCGGGGATCCCGACCCTGGAGACGTTCGACGCGCAGGTCATCGCCCGCTGGCTTGAAGATGTCGACACCGAGAACAGCTCGGAGACAGTCTCGTACGTCGCGGTCGACGACGGAGCGAAGTCCTGGACGTTCAGCGGCGCGACGGTCCAGCCGCTGGGACTGGAAGACTTGGTTCGGGTGACCGTGAATCCGCGCACCGGCTCGCTGATCAACCTTGACGTGCTCGAACAGCAGCGGCCGCACACTCCGACCGAGGCCGAGCGAGTCGCGGCTAGGCCGTCGAGGCCGACCGACCCGCTGCTCAGCAACGACGAGGTGACGCAGGTGGTCGGCCCGGTGATTCGGACCACCCCGATTCCGACCATCGGCGGGTACGGCATGTTGTATCGCGGGCAGAACGGGAACCTCAGCCTGATCGTCGCCAGCAGCGCCGCCGCGAACTTCGGCGTAAAGGTCGGGCAGCGGAACGGGACGCCGCTGCCGGGTATCGGTGACGGCGCCTGGCTGGTCAGCGAAGGCAAGTCCGTGATGATGCAGGTGGGCGAGCAAGTCGCGAAGATCACGATCAGCGGGAAGGGCGTAGTCGGTCACCCTGAGCTAATGCGCTCGCTCGCCGAAAAGCTCGTGCCCCGGATCATCGCCCAGGCAGCCCGGACGACAGCCGAGGCTGAAGCGGCCGGAGATCCGTGGACGCCAGCGCCGCCGTGGGCTCCGCCAGGCCAGGCTGGTGCGCCAGGCGCGGCTGGTCCGGTTCAGGCTGGTGCGCCAGGCGCGGCTGGTCCGGGCCAGGCTGGTGCGCCAGGCGCGGCTCACCCGGGCCAGGCTGGTGCGCCAGGCGCGGCTGGCCCGGGCCCTCCGCCAGGCCAGGCGGGTGCGGCAGGGCAGGCGTGGCCGAGCGGGGCCGGCGCGGCGCCAGCCAATCCGCCGACTCGGGGCCAGGCCTGGCCGCCCCAGCCACCAGCCGAGGCGACCGAAGTGCAAACCCTCCCCTATTCGTAAGCCGTAGCGACCGCGGCGCCCACCGAGCCGGTCACGCCAAAATCTGCGGCCGGAGTTGCTAATAGCGCAAACCCTCCCCTGTTCGTACGCCGTAACCGCGACCAGGACGCCCGCCGAGCCGGTCGCGCCAAAATCTGCGGCCGGAGTTGCTAATGAGGCAAATGAGGGCATTGTGATTTCAACTGCAACGGCGCGAACCGGATGAATATGCGTATTCACACCCTGGATTCCAGATGAATATGCGCATTCATCCGCTCAAACAGAATGATCATGGACAGCTAGGTGGTGGCTGGCGATGCTGGTGGGATCAAGGTGTCAGGTGGTATCGCTGTTGCGGGGGGCTGGCCGCCGCAGATCGGTCTATTGACGGCTAACGGCTGGAGCGGCCCGACGGTGTCAGCGGCCGTGTGACGATCACGGGTCTTAGGCGTTGGAGCGGGTTATGCGGAGGTTGCCGTGGGGGTCGACCCTGGCGGTGAAGCCTGGGTGGAGGGGGACCGTGGCGCCGTATTCCTCGATTACGGCCGGGCCGGTCAGGATGTCGCCGGCGGCCAGGCTCGGGCGCCAGAAGATTTCGGCCCGGATGAAGCCCTCTGAGTTGGCAAACACCGGCGGTGCGGTCCGCGGACGGAAGTCCGCGGATCGCGCTGAGCGGCTGAAGCAGACGGGCCTGGTGCCGGTGCGGGCTCGGGCGGGATCGCCGTCACCGGCTCGAAGCTTCGGCAGGTCTGGTCGGCGGATGGGGCCTACGCCGGTGACCCGGAGGTTGACCCACTCCACTTGCTGGCGGGAATCGCCACGGAAGTCGTAGCCGTACAGGGCGCGGTGCGCATCGTGGAAGGCGTCGGCAACCGCCGCGTCGAACGCCGGGTCGGCCAGATCGGGCACCGGGACCCGCACCTCGAAGGCCTGGCCGTAGTAGCGGAGGTCGGCGGTCCTGACCAGCCGCCCCTGGTCCGGGGTAAAGCCCTGCCGGGCTAGTCCCTCGGCGGCCTGGTCAGCCAGGTCGCAATAGAGCCGCCGGACGGCGGCTAGATCGAGCGAGTCGTGTCGCCGGACGGCGGTTTGGACGTAGTCGATCCGGACGTCGACGGTGAGCAGGCCAAACGCCGAGACGTTGCCGGGGTTGACCGGCACCAGCACCTCGGGCACACCGAGGATGTCGATCAATTGGCAGAGCAGCAGAGAGCCGGAGCCGCCGAACGTCACGAGCGTGAAGTCGCGGACGTCCAGGCCGCGCTTCACGGTGATCTGGCGGACCGCGTTGGCCTGGTTCCAGGCTGAGACGTCCAGGATGCCGGTGGCGCAGTCCTGGTCGCTGAGACCAAGCCGCCCGGCCAGGCCGGTCAGGCCGGCCCGCGCGGCGGCCTCAGTTAGCGGTACCTCCCCGCCGAGCAAGTGCGGCGGGATCCGGCCGAGTACCAGATGCGCGTCGGTCACCGTGACGTCGGTTCCGCCCCGGCCATAACACAGCGGTCCTGGATCGGCGCCGGCCGAACGCGGTCCGACCTTGAGTGCGCCTTCCGGTGACATCCAGGCGATCGAACCGCCGCCCGCTCCGACCGTGACCACGTCGACCATCGGGATCAGGGCCGGGTAGTCGCCGACCCGGCCTTCAGTGGTCAGCGCGGGCTCGCCGTCGGTGACCACCGCGACATCGGTCGAGGTTCCGCCGCCGTCGCAGGTCAGGACCTTAACGACGCCGGCCTCGGCGGCGATCAGGGCGGCACCGAGAGCGCCTGCCGCCGGGCCGCTCAGCACGGTCGTGATCGGCTGGTGGATCACCTCGTCGGCGGAGAGCACACCGCCGTTGGACTTCATCACGTAGAACGGTGCGCTGTTCTCGAGCCGGGCTCTGATCGACTTCAGGTAGCGGGCGACTTTCGGCTTGACCGCCGCGTCGAGCAGCGTTGTCATCGAGCGCTCGTACTCTCGGTACTCGCGCAGCACGTTGCAGGACAGCGAGACCACGGCGGCCGGGTGTTCGCTGGCCAGGACGGCCGCCATCTGACGTTCGTGCTCGGGGTTCGCGTAGGAGTGCAAAAAGCACACCCCGAGCGTGTTCACGTCGTTGTCGCGGAACCAGCGAGCCACCGCCACCGCACCGTCGTGATCGAACGGCCGCAATTCGGCGCCGGCATGGTCTAGCCGCCCGCCGACGGTCTTGACGAGATCGGCCGGGACAATGCGCGGCGGCTTCACCCAGAAGTAGGAGTTGCCGTAGCCGTCGGGTACCGATTGCCGGGCGATCTCGAGCATGAACTCGAATCCCTCGGTGGTGATGAACCCGAGCCGGCCGATCTGCCCTTCGAGCAGCTGGTTGGTGGCGATCGTGGTGCCGTGGCTGAGCGCGATGACGTCTGAGCCACGCCCACCGACCTGGTCGAGCACCTTGGCCAGGCCGTCGACGAAGCCGATCGACGGGTCGGCGGGGGTGGTCGGCGTCTTGGTGACCGTGAGCTGCCCGGTCGCCTCGTCGTAGGCCACTACATCGGTGAAGGTACCGCCGGTATCGATGCCGATCCGCAGCCCGGTCATGATCGACCGGTGCGGTCTCGCCGACCCCGGCGGCCGAGCAGGATGCCTAGCACGATGCCGCCGAGCAGTATGGCGGCCCCGATCAGCGCGCTGGTCCTTCGGTCCAGCCGGGCGATCAAGCTAGAGCCGGGGCTGACCGGCTGCCCGACGGGTTCGGGGCTGGAGCCGGCCGCGGGGACGAGCGCTGCAGTGCTGGTTGCCGCGGGGCCGGACGCTGCCGGGCCGGATTCATTCTTGGCCGGCACTGACGCGGGCTCTGCCGGTTCAGCCAGTTCCTCGTCGAGGCCAGCCAGGAACTCATCGGCTAGTCGTTTGGCGGCGCTGGCCAGCAGCCGGGCACCGACCGCGGCGATCGCACCGTCGGCCACGCCGTTGGCCTCGTAGCTGACCAGTGTCGCTCCGCCCTCGGTCGGGGTCAGTCGAAGCGTCAGGTCGGCGGTCACCGTGCCCTGGGCCCCAGAAGCCGACGCGGCCAGCTCAACGAATGACGGCCGCTGCTCCCCCGATGCGGTGAACTGTCCTGAGTAGGTCCCGCTGACCGCGGCCAGTTCCGTCGTCACGATGAATCGGCCCGAGCCCGGCCCGGTGACCTCCAGCCGCTCGCAGCCGGGGACGGCCCGGACGAGGACGGCCCGGTCGTGCAGCGCGGCCCAGACCGTCTCGGCCGGCGCGCCCACCGTCGCCTCCCCCGTCACCTTCATAACGCCCCCTCCAGACCCCGCGGAAACTCCGCCCCAAGCATGGCACGGCTGGCGCCGGCATCGTCTCCGCTCCCCGATCCGTGGCTGGCGCGGCCTCATCCGGCCAGTTCGGGCGGATTCGATGAATCTCACGGAAACTTTCGCTGTATTAACACGCGTTATCAGCTAGCTTTCTCTAGCGAGCCGAGAACTAAGGGGTGGGGCAATGGCAAACGGGAACGGACTCTCCGAAGTCCAGCACATCGTGGTCCTGATGCTGGAGAATCGCTCGTTCGACCATATGCTCGGTTACCTCTATAGCGCCGAAGGCAACGTCACGCCCTCTGGCCAGGCGTTTGAGGGTCTGACTGGCAGCGAGTCGAACCCGGACGGCAGCGGCAACCCGGTACCGGTGTTCCAGATCGGGCCGAGCACGCCGAATGCCTATTACATGCCGGGGGCGGACCCTGGTGAGGGTTATATGGCGACAAACAGTCAGTTGTTCGGCAGCACTACCGCGCTTGCAAGTCCGGCTGCCCCGGCGATGCAGGGCTTTGTCAAAGACCTCGCTTACACGCTTGGCTGGCAATCACGTGAGCACGGCTGGACGATCCTGCCGGGAACGACCGCGAACGACATCATGGGCTGCTTCACCCCTGATGCCCTTCCGGTGCTTTCCGCCCTCGCCAAGGGTTATGCGATCTGCGACCACTGGTTCAGTTCGGCGCCCACCGAGACGCTGCCGAACCGGGCGTTCGCCCTGGCGGCGACAAGCCAGGGGCACATGGATGACAAGACCAGGACGTTCACCTCGCCGAGCATCTTCGGCCTGCTCGGCCAGCACAACCTGATCTGGGGCATCTACGGATACCAGGCCGAGCCGCTGACCAAGTCGACTTTCACCGACATCGCCTCAGCACCGGGTGGCACGATCGGCAAGTTTGCCGACTTCGCGGCGGCGGCAGCCGCCGGGTCGCTGCCAGCTTTCTCCTTCCTAGAGCCTTCCTGGTCCTCGACCGGAAACAGCCAGCATCCGGCCTACGACGTGGCCCTCGGCGAGCAGTTGATGCACGACGTTTACGAGGCCGTGCGCAGCGGGCCCGGCTGGCCGCAGACGCTGCTGATCATCACCTACGACGAGCACGGCGGCCTGTATGACCACGTGCCGCCGCCGTGGGGGGCGACGCCGCCGGACAACACGGCCGGCGAGTTCAACTTTGACTTCACCCGGTTCGGGATTCGGGTGCCGACCGTGCTGATCTCGCCGCTGATCGCGCCGGGGACGGTGTACCGAGTGCCGGACGGGCCAGCCCCGCTCGATCACACCTCCACGCTGAAAACGGTCGAGCAACGGTGGGGACTGCCCGCGCTCACGGCGCGGGACGCCGCGGCCCCTGGGTTCGGCGACGTGCTGACGCTGCCGGCCCCGCGGACCGATGACGTGCTCGCAGGCGTCACGATCCCGGTCGCTACCACGCCGAACCCGGCCGCCAGCGAGCCGTCGCACCTGCAGGAGGTCCAGGCTGACCTGATCTCGCGCCAGTTCCCGGCCGGGCAGCATGACGACGCGGACTCACTCGCCCAGACCCACACCAATGAGGCCTACGCGACCTACATCCGGCATCATTCTCAGACAGGACATTAGCCAACCAGGGGGCATCGATGCGGGTCGTCGAATGGTCTGGGCATCCGGTCGGAGACGCGCAGCCCGGCATTGCTGGCTCGCAGTCCCAGCTGGGACAGCGGTCGGAGGTGTTCGGACCCGCGTCCGACCAGGAGCATCACATCGGATCGAGGCTGCTCGATCCGCTCGCGGCGCGGCATGCCAGGCAACGTGCGCACGCGGAAGACCTGGCCGGGTCGGCCAGCGCCGCCGAGATCAAGGGCGCCAGGAAGCTGGGCGCCCGGCACGCCGTGACCGACCTGCAGCATCTCGGTGATGACTGGCTGCTGATCCGCGGGTTGCAGACTACGGCCGGGCCGAT
>DASYAT010000237.1:0-3568 GCA_036501205.1 Streptosporangiaceae bacterium
AACATAACCGGCAAAATACAAGGGTAATGTAGGGGAAGTCCTCGCAATGGATGGTAAGTCGCCGCTAATGAATGGTAAGTGACTTCCCGGCTGACGCCAGGCTCGCCAGATTCCCGCGCGCGCTCCCCGGCAGCACGGTCACATTCGGGCCGCGTCCGGCTATCCCAGTGCGCGGCGATCGGACGCGGCCCGAATGTGCCCTTGGCCGAGCGCATGCGGATCGCACCGCCTACTCACACGTCGCTATCGGAGCGCGCGACGACGCTGGTCAGGTAGGCGTGCTTAGCCAGCGTCGCGGGGAGCTTCAGCGCCGTCCATTTCTGGCCGGTCCAGTGCAGCACCTATCCGCCGTTCGGCGGCGGCTGAGGAATGCCAGACAGATTGATCCTGGGGCTGACCCGGTAACAGCCCAGAAGTCCGTCGGGATCAGCGCACTGACCCCGGTGATCTCCTGCGAGCCGGGAACAGCGACCTGCGACCACCTATGACCGTTGAAGTGCGCGGCATAGCCGAGGGTATCCGTGAGGCCGAATGCCCAGACATCGGCCGGGCCAAATACGGCGGCGCTGTTGGCTACGACGATCTGGTCTCGCCCCGACCGCGCCAACTTCAACGCCACCGCCACCGCCACCAAGCCGACCAGCATGACCACGCCAAACCCGGCCCGAGCCGCAAACTTCGGCGCCGTCAGCCCACTCGACCTCTAGTGCGGGACCTTTCCGTAAAGGGCGATCGCCCACTGCGGCTTGCTGAAGACAGTGCCGACGGCCCAGACCGACGAGGTATGGCCGACCTGCGCCATCGAGATGAGGTTCACGTGGGTCTTGGTGCCGAGCAGATCCTTCGGCGGGCCGGTCCACCGGCCGTGCTGCCAGTGCCACATCAACTGCGGAGCGAACTTCTGGCAGCCAGGGCAATTGCCCGTTGCCCAGATGCCGCCGTGGCCATCTTGGGCCAGGCTGAGCGTCAGGTTGTGGTGCGCGCTCCCGCCCGGGAGTTCGGTCACCGTCCAAGTGCGGCCGTCCCAGTGCGCCGCGATCGGGCGCGGTACGAACTTGCCCTTGGCCGAGTGCAGGCGAATCGCGCCGCCTACCCACACGTCGCTATCGGACCGAGCGACGACGCTGGTCAGGTAGGCGTGCTTAGCGAGCGCCGCGGGCAGCTTGAGCGCCGTCCACTGCTTGCCGGTCCAGTGCAGCACCGACCCGCCGGTCGCCGACGGAACGCCGACCAGATTGAGCAGCGGCTGCCCGGCCACCGCCCAGAAGTCGGTCGGGCTCAGCGCGCTGACGCCGGTGATCTCCTGGGTGCCAGGAACAGTGACCTGTGACCACTTATGACCGTTAAAGCGGGCGGCATAGGCATGGGACGCTTTCGCACTGAACGTGCCGCCGAACGCCCAGACATCCGCCGGGCCGAACACAGCCGCGCTGTCGATGTTGACCTTCTGGCCTTGGCCAGACACCGGCAGGGGGCCGGAGTGCCACTGCTTGCCATCCCACCGAAGCCAACTCGACTGGAAGATCCAGGCACCGGACGGATCGGCCGCCCGGATCGTCAGCTCGAACGGGTCGAATACCTTGAACTTCTTCACCACCGCGGGCGGGACCGTCACCGGCTGCCATCGCTGCCCGGCCCAGTGCTCGGTGACCAGACCGAACTGGCCTAGTTGCGGATTGGCCGTCCGCAGGCTGAGTCCGAGCGCCCAGGCGTCGTTTGCGGCCGGCGCGTCCGCGCTGACCAGTATTGACTGGGTGTGCGGCGTGCTCCCGGTCGCCGCCAGCCGCCAGCCGGGAACCGAGCCGGCGACAGCACTGGCCCGCACCAGACCGGCTTGGGCGGGGCGAGCAGCCAGGCCACCGCCGACAGCCAGCAGGCCGGCCAGCGCCACGGCACCCGCGCCGAGCCGAGCAGCGGTTAAAGGCAGCGCCATCAGGCTTCGTCTCCCAGTTCGGCGATCTCGATCGGCTCGGGCAACGCGCCCACGTTGTACTCGAGCAGCCGCCACTTGCCGGCGCCGCGCCGGGACAGCAACGACCAGCAGCAGTTGCCCATCCCGCCGGTGACCCGCTCGTCCAGCCCCAGCAGCCGCGACATTCCCCAGGTCAGCGACGCGCCGTGACCCACGACCACGACTAGCGAAGCCGGGTCGGAAGCCTCGGCGATCCGGTTGAAAGCCCCGCAGGTCCGCTCGGCCACGGCCTCGACCGATTCGCCGCCCGGCGGGTCCCAGTTCGCGAGGTTCTCCGGGTAGCGCTCCCTGATCTCATCGGTCGACAGGCCTTCCCAGGCCCCGCCGTACCGTTCCCGCAGGTCCTTGTCCCGCTGCACCTCAAGCCCGGTCAGCTTGGCCAGGTACCCCGCCGTCGCGCTGGCCCGAGACAGGTCAGAGGACCAGATCTGAGCAGGCGACAGGCTCGCCAGGTACTTGGCCGCTCGCCTGGCCTGGGCCCGGCCGAGCGCGTTCAGAGGCACATCCATCTGCCCCTGGAACCGGTGCTCAGCATTAAACGTCGTCTGACCATGCCGCCAGAGCACCAGCTTGAACAACGGCGCCGACCGGTCGGTCTCGCCCCGAGCTCCAGCGGGCTCCCGCTCGACCCCGCCGTGAGCGGCGGAGCCGGCGGTGCTAGCCGTAGGGGGAAGACTCCCTTCAACCCCTGCGGCGGCGCTCAGCGCCGACCCCGGCTCGCCTGTGCCGCCGCGGCGTTGACCGTCTCGGGCAGCTGGATCTGCGGGCAGTCCTTCCAAAGCCGCTCAAGTGAGTAGAAGACGCGCTCTTCGGTGTTCTGGACGTGCACGACGATGTCCAGGTAGTCGAGCAGGATCCAGCGCCCCTCGCGCTCGCCTTCCCGCCGAACGGCCTTGGCTCCTGCTTTCGAGAGTTTCTCTTCGATCTCATCGACGATCGCCCGCACCTGCCGGTCGTTGGGGGCCGAACAGAGCAGGAACGCGTCGGTGATGACCAACTGCTCGCTGACGTCGTAGGCGATAATGTCGGTGGCCAGCTTGTCGGACGCGGCGGTCGCTGCGATCTCGACGAGCTCGACGGCCCGGTCGGTGGCGGTCAAAAGCTGAATGCCCTCCTCGGCTCGGCTACGGCGACAACGTCGTAATCAGCGTATCCCGGCTCGGAGCGCTTGCCGAACGTCATCCGGTCCGCCGCGCCGCAATCAGGGCGGAAACGCTCCAGGCCACTATGAGCAGCGCGATTGCCGCGATCACCGGCAATCCTGGCGGCCACGAACTCGACGTCTCTCCGTAGCCGCTGCGCACGGCGGCGTTCGCCGGAGACACGCTCCAGACCAGTGCGAGCACGACCGCGCCGGTGCTGGTGAGCATGCTGGCGGCCGGGCGCTGGATCACCGGCGGGTTGCAGATCGCGCCGATCGCGGACCCGACCAGCAGGCAGATCAGCGCGGACACCAGCCCGTGCCCGACGTCGCCGAGCGTGGCGCCGATCAGGACGGAGTTGGTCGACGGCGCGCGAGCCACCCCGAAGGTGATCAGCTCCCAGATCACCCCGACCACGCCGAATCCGGCTGCGAACGCGGCGGCGGCACCGAGC
>DASYAT010000238.1:0-3901 GCA_036501205.1 Streptosporangiaceae bacterium
CGCGGACGCCAGTCATGAGCTCCGCACCCCGCTGACCGCGATCCGCGGCTACGCCGAGTACTACCGCCAGCGCGGCGGCACCAGCGCTCCCACGGCCAGAGCATCCACCGCGGCGGAGCCGGCATCCAGGGCGGCGGAGCCCAACGGCAACGGGGCGGTCGAAGGCACCTTCGACCTGGACCGGATGATCGAGCGGGTCGAGCAGGAAGCCACCAGGATGGGCGTGCTCGTCGATGACCTGCTGCTGCTCGCCCGGCTCGACCAGCAGCGGCCGCTGGACTTCCGCACCGTGGACATGCTCGGGATCGCGGTGGACGCGCTGCACGACGCGCGGGTGATCGCACCTGACCGGACCATCAACCTGACCGTGGCCTCGCCGGAAGCCGCGCTGGTGATCGGCGACGAAGTCGGCCTGCGGCAGGTCGTCGGCAACCTGCTGAACAACGCGATCACGCACACGCTCGACGGCACGCCGATCGACATCACGATCAAGGTCAGCGCGACGGCGCCGGTGCCGTTCTCGTCGCAGGACGGGCCGGAGGAGCCGATCGTGATCCTCGAGGTGGCCGATCACGGCTCGGGCCTGTCCGCCGAACAGCGCGAACACGTCTTTGAGCGGTTCTACCGCACCGACCGGTCCAGGACCAGGAAGGCGGGCGGGACCGGGCTCGGGCTGGCGATCGTGAACTCGATGATCTCGGCCCACGGCGGCCGGGTCTGGGTCGACGCGACCCCGGGCGGCGGCGCCACCTTCGGCTTCGGCCTGTCGCTGGCCCCTGAGGCCAGGCTAGCCACCGACTAGCGCGGCTCTGGCAGCGGTGACGGTCGCTCCCGCGTAGCCAGACCCGAACAGGCAGACATGGACGAGCAGCGGGTGCAGTTGGTGCAGCGGAATCCGCGCCCGCCAGCCGTCGGCCAGCGGAGTGACTTCCTGGTACGCAGCGAGCACCCGGTCCAGGTGAGTGAGCCCGAACAAGTCCAGCATCGCCAGGTCGGTTTCCCGGTGCCCCCCGTGCGCGGCCGGATCGATCAGCCATCCGCTGCCCCCCGACCACAGCACGTTGCCTGACCACAAGTCGCCGTGGATCCGGCTCGGCGGCTCGGCCGGACCGGCCAGCTCGACGATCTGGTCCGTCACCGACTCGATCAGCTCGCATTCGGCGCGTCCGAGCGTGCCGGCGTCGGATGCGATCCGGCAGTACGGCAGCAGCCGGTGCTCCGCGTACCAGGGCGCCGACGAGTCAGCCGCGTCATTTTCCAGCGTTAGGTTGGCGATGAACCCGCGCCACGGTGCCCCGAACGAGTCCGCGCCGAAGGCGTGCAGCGCGGCCAGCTCCCGGCCGAATCGCTCGGCCGCGGGCCGGTCAGGACTGGCCTGCGGGAGCCAGACCAGCGCCAGCAATGCTTTCTCAGCCAAAAAAACTTCAGGAACCGACGCGGCACCAGCCTCACCAAGCCAGCGCAATCCGGCGGCCTCGGCGGCTAGACGGGCGGCCGCGTCGCCGGCCGGGGCGTGGGCGATGGATTTGACGAAGAGTTCGCGGCCGTCGGCGAGTATCGCGTGGAAATGCCGGGCGCCGTGCCCGCCGCCGATCGGGCGGAGCTCGCGCACCGGAGCGCCGATCGCCGCCGCGAGCGCCGCGCGGGGGGTTCCGGGGGGTCGCCCCCCAGGGCCGACACCGCCGTCAGTCACTGGCGACGTCGGAGAGCATCTCGGTCAGCTCGCCGACCAGCCCGCGCACGGCGGCCTCGATCAGGTCGTACGCCTGGCCGAACGCGGCCGCGCCTTCGCCGTACGGGTCGGGCACCTCCGCACCGTCCGGTGCCTGCGGGTCAAACGACCTCAGCAGCCGGATCCGGCCATCCAGATCTGGCTGGCGCACGGCCATTCGCTCCAGATTGCGCAGGTTGGACCGGTCGGTAGCCAGCAGCAGATCGAACCGGCCCAGCCACTCGGGACCGATCTGCCTGGCCCGGTGCGCCGACCCGTCCAGTCCGTGCCTGGCCAGTTCGGCCCGCGCCCCGCGATCCATCGGCTCACCCAGGTGCCAGTCCCCGGTGCCCGCGCTCTGCACCCTGGCCCGCTGATCGAGCCCGGCCCGCGCCAGTTCAGCCCTGAGCAGGACTTCTGCCATCGGAGAGCGGCAGATGTTGCCCAGGCAGACCACGCAAATCTCGTATATTTTGGAAAGCTTCCTGGGAGCCGGTGGCAGCAGGCGAGCAAGATGATCAGCGGGCATGACACAAGGATGGCCGGCTACCAGGACCAGAGCAGCCCGTGGGACGGTAGATAGATGAGTCACGAGGGCGTATACCGTCAGTTGTCGTTCTGGCATGACTCGGTGCCCGGATCACTCGAACCAGGTCGCAGCCTGCCTGGCGACACCGAGGCCGACGTCGCGATCGCCGGTGCTGGCCTGACTGGCCTGTGGACCGCGTACTACCTGAACAAGATCAACCCGGGCCTGACGATCGCGATCTGCGAGCGCGAGATCGCCGGATTCGGCGCGTCGGGCCGAAATGGCGGCTGGTGCTCGGCCCTGTTCCCCACCTCGCTGGGCAAGCTCGAGCGGATGGCCGGCCGCGAGCAGGCGATCGCCATGTACCGGGCCATGCAGAAGACCGTCGACCAGGTCGGCAGCGTGACGATCACCGAGAACATCGACTGTCACTGGGCCAAGGGCGGCACCGTCACATTCGCGCGTTCGCCCAGTCAGCTTCAGCGGGCCAGGGAAGAGGTCGCCGAGGCCAGATCGTACGGCTTCGACGAGATCGACATCCGGCTGCTGACGGCCGAGGAAGCCCGCGATCAGGCCCAGGCCTCCGACGTGCTCGGCGGCATTTACACGCCGCACTGCGCGGCGATCCACCCGGCCCGGCTGGCCCGCGGCCTGGCGAGCCTGCTCCGCGAGCGCGGCGTGCTGATCTACGAGCGGACCCCGGTCAGCCGGATCGAGCCCGGACAGCTCGTCACACCGCTCGGGACGGTCAAAGCCAAGCATGTCGTCAGGGCCACCGAGGGTTACACTCCGGGCCTGCCCGGCCAGGAGCGAGCGATCGCTCCTGTGTACTCGCTGGTCATCGCCACCGCCCCGCTGCCACCGAAGATCTGGGAGCAGATCGGCCTTGACTGCCGGCCCACCTTCGGGGACCTCCGGCACCTGATCATCTACGGCCAGCGCACGCACGATGGCCGCCTGGTCTTCGGCGGGCGCGGCGCCCCCTACCACTTCAGGTCCGCCATCGCGTCGGGGTTCGACCGGGTGCCTGGCGTGTTCGCGGCGCTGCGGGACACGCTGATCGAAATGTTCCCTGTGCTGGACGATGTGGTGATCACCCACACCTGGGGCGGGCCGCTCGGGATCGCCAGGGACTGGTGCGCCTCGGTCGGCCTGGACCCGGTGACCAGGATCGGCTGGGCCGGAGGGTACGTCGGCGACGGCCTGTCGACCACGAACCTGGCCGGGCGCACCCTGGCCGACCTCATCACCGGCCGGGACACCGAGCTCCCCAAGCTGCCCTGGGTGGGGCACAAGTCGCCGCTGTGGGAGCCTGAGCCGCTGCGCTGGCTCGGCATCAACAGCGGCCTGCGGGCCATGGACTGGGCCGATCGTTCCGAGGCACGAACCGGACGGCAGTCCAGGGCCGCAACCGTGTTCGGCCGGTTCCTGGGCGGATAATTTCGGGCGAAGGGGTCTTGCATTCTGGTTCGCGCAGACCCCGGTGGCGCTGATAGCATCGCTGAGGTTCATGCGCCGCTAGCTCAATTGGCAGAGCAGCAGACTCTTAATCTGCGGGTTCGGGGTTCAAGTCCCTGGCGGCGCACTTAACTGATCCGGTAATCATGCCCTGAGGTAGCGGAGCACGGCGAGGACGCGGCGGTTGTCGGCGGACTCCGGCT
>DASYAT010000239.1:0-48949 GCA_036501205.1 Streptosporangiaceae bacterium
CACCAGCCCGCCGTACCCGGACGTGTCGCCGGTGCCGTGGGTGCCGAACATGCCGTGGCGCACGACCGGCTCGTTCAGCCGTTCCTTGCCGGCGGCGAGCTCTTTGGCTTCGCCGTCAGCCAACTCGGGGTCGTCCGGCGGCTGGTTACTGGGGCCGGTCAATGCTCTGTTCCCGTCCGCGCTGTTGCCTGCTGATCGGGGGCCTCGTGATGCACCTGCAGCTCGCTGGCCTTCCCGGCCCGAACCTCAGGTGTCTGCAGGTGCGGCAGCAACGGCAGTTGGCGCAGCCGAGCCTGCTCGAGCTCGGTGATTTCTTTCTCCCTGTTAACCCCGAGTTTCATGTTCTGGATCTTGTCGTGCAGCTTGACGATCGCATCGATCAACATCTCCGGCCTCGGCGGGCAGCCGGGCAGGTAGATATCGACGGGAACGATGTGGTCGACGCCCTGAACGATCGCGTAGTTGTTGAACATCCCGCCGCTCGACGCGCAGACGCCCATGGAAATCACCCATTTGGGGTCGGCCATCTGATCGTAGATCTGCCGCAGCACGGGGCCCATCTTCTGGCTCACCCGGCCGGCCACGATCATCAGGTCGGCCTGGCGAGGCGTGTTCGACGCCCGTTCCATGCCGAACCTGGCCAGGTCGTGCCTGGGGCCGCCGGTCGCCATCAGCTCGATCGCGCAGCAGGCCAGCCCGAAGGTGGCCGGCCACACCGATGACTTGCGTGCGTATCCGGCGAGCTTCTCGACCGAGGTCAGCAGGACGCCGGCCGGAAGCTTTTCTTCAAGTCCCATCGGTCAATCCCACTCCAGACCGCCACGCCGCCACACGTAGACGTACGCGACTAGGACGGTTGCAACGAACGTGACCATTTCCACCAGGCCGAACGCACCGAGGCGGTCGAAGGCGACCGCCCACGGGTACAGGAAGATGATCTCGATGTCGAACACGATAAAGAGCATCGCGGTCAGGTAGTACTTCACCGGGAACCTGATCCCGGTCGGCTGGCGGGTCGGCTCGATTCCGCATTCGTAGGCTTCGAGCTTGGCCCGGTTCCACCGCTTTGGCCCGCTGACCGCGCCGGCGACCAGCGAGAAAACCGCGAACACGGTGGACAGAGCGCCGAGCACGATAATTGGCACGTAGTAGCTCATCGGGCTCCGTCACCCCCTTGTCTTGCCGCACAGCGACACCGCTGCAGGCTCAGTTCGATCTCTAGATAGCAGCCGGGCAACCCGCTCCGAGCGCTACGCCGCCGGCGCAATCTTAGACAGCGCGTTGATTACGCGGTCCACCGCATCGCCGCCACGCGGCTCGGTCAGGTTTCCCAGCAATTTCATCGTCATCCGCATCACGTACGGGCGCTTGATCCCGTGCTTGGTGGCGAACTTCATGAAGGCCGGATTTCCGATCGCCTTCACGAATGTCCGGCCCAGAGTGTAGTAGCCGCCATAGTTCTGCTTGAGGGCGACCGGGTATCCCAGCAGCACTCGTTCAGTACCGGCCGCGGTCGGCCGGGCGAGCGCCTGCACGATCGTGCGGGCGGAAAGCTCGCCCGCCTCCATCGCGTAGGCGATGCCCTCGCCGTTGAACGGGTTCACCATGCCGCCGGAGTCTCCAGCCAGCAGCAGGCCGCGGGCGTAATGCGGCGTCCGGTTGAACCCCATCGGCAGCGCGGCTCCGCGCACCGGCTCAGTCCGGTTGTCTTCGGTAAAGCCCCACTCGGCCGGCATCGCGGCCAGCCATTTGCGGAGCAGGACCTTGTAGTCGATCTTGCCGAACGCCTCGGAGGTATTCAGCAGGCCTAGCCCGACGTTGGACGTGCCGTCGCCCATGCCGAAGATCCAGCCGTACCCGGGGAGCAGCGACTTGCCGTCCCACAGATCGAGCCACGCCTCCAGGTACTCGTCGTCGTGCCTCGGCGAGGTGTAGTACGTCCGTACTGCAACGCCGAGCGGCCGGTCATCCCGCTTGTGCAGGCCCATCGATACCGAGAGCCGGGACGAGTTGCCATCGGCGGCGATGACCACGCGGGAGCTGAAGTTCTTCTCCGGCTGCTTCAGTTCGCGGGCGGTCACTCCGATGACCCGGCCGGTGCGCTCATCCAGCATCGGCCCGGTCACCATGACGTTTTCCCTGAGCCTGGCGCCGGCCTTTACCGCCTGCTGGGCCAGGATCTGGTCGAAGTCGGTTCGGGTCCTGACCGTGCCGAACCCCGGCCACTCCGACAGGTCAGGCCAGTCCAACTCGATCCGGCCGCCGCCGCCGATGATGCGCAGGCCCCTGTTGCGAAGCCAGCCATCGTCTTCGGCGGTCGAGATGCCCATGGAGGTCAGCGCTTTGACCGCGCGAGGGGTGAGCCCGTCGCCGCAGACCTTCTCCCTGGGGAAGCTGGTCTTCTCGAGCAGCAGGACATCGAGCCCGGAGTTCGCAAGGTGATAGGCCGCAGTCGAGCCGGCCGGCCCGGCCCCGACGACAATGACGTCAGCGGTGTCGGCCGAATCGATCGCCGACGAATTAGCCCGCCGTCCACCGCGTCGCGGTGCTAGCTGATCCTTATTCTCCTGATCCGGGTCGCTAGCCGGGGGGTTCTGCTCACTCACTGACCCGTCCCGCCAATCTTGTGAACGCCTTCACAAGTACAGATGTTCATAGTCTAGCCCCCTCCGGTGCCGCGCCCACCACGGACCGACGCGACGACCCACGCCACGACCTGACATCAACGAACGTTTCCGATATCTGACCGCATCCGGTCACCCCGGCGTCGAGGACAAGGCCGAGGACAAGGGGCAGTCGCAGCCAACGTTGCCGCCCGCACCCCGCGCCTGCTCAACCCGGGACCGAGGACAAAAGGGCACCGGCCGCAGCCAACATTGCCGCCGCACCCCGCACCCCCCAAAGCGGCACCGAGGAAAGGGGTACCGGCCGCAGCCAACATTGCCGCCGCACCCCGCAGCCTGCCCAGACCGGCACCGAGGAAAGGGTACCGGCCGCAGCCAATATTGCCGCCGCACCCCGTACCTGCCTAACCCGGCACCGAGGAGAAGGCACCGGCGTCGCCGACGAACCACTGGTTGACGCATTCGCATGGTCGAGCCGAGGACCAGGGCGGCGGCTGGCGCGTTGTTTGGGTTGGTTGGGACGTGGGTGCGCGCGGTTGAAGACTCGCGGCCGCAGGCCGCCTCCTCCGTTATCGGCACTGACCCGCGCGGCCCCCCGCACTGATTCACGTCAGTCACGGTCGTCACATTTACCGCATTAGTTACAGTTCGGCAGGCGGCGATCAACTTTGAGGCAGATGAATGCGCATATTCATCCGGGTTCTCGGGGGTGAATGTGCGTATTCATCTGGTCGAGAATGGGGTGGATCGGCGAAATCTGCCGACGGAAGGAGAAGTTTCCCGGCATTCGGCGGCATTTTGCGGGAAACTCTCCGGGATCATGGAATAAGCCGATCCGGCGGCCAGGATCACGTGGATTATTCGGGGTGCGGCGAGTTTTCGCGGGGGCGGCGGGCGGCGTGAATGGCGATTATGCCGCCGGAGAGGTTGTGCCAGCTGACCTTGGACCAGCCGGCGGCGGTGATCCGGTCAGCCAGGTCTTTCTGGGCCGGCCAGTCCTTGATCGACTCGGCTAGGTAGGCGTAGGCGCCGGGGTTACGCGAGATCGCCTTCGCCACCGTCGGCAGGGCGGCGGCCAGGTAGCGCTGGTAGGCCAGGTCGAGCGGGCGCACCGGCAGGTGGCTGAACTCGCAGATCACCAGGCGCCCGCCTGGCTTGGTTACCCGGAGCATCTCGGCGAGCGCATTGTCCGGGGCGGCGACGTTGCGCAGGCCGAACGAGATCGTCACCACGTCGAACACTCCGTCGGCGAACGGCAGCGCCAGCGCGTCGCCCGCCGCGAACGTGACCCGCTCCGCTGGTCCGCGGGCACTGGCCCTTCTCCGGCCAGCACGGAGCATTCCGAGCGAGAAATCGCAGGCCACGCAGCGGGCGCCGGATTCGGTGAAGGCGCGAGAACTGGTGCCGGTTCCGGCCGCGATGTCGAGTACCAGGTCACCTGGTTTCGCCGCGACGAGGCGGGCGACGATCCGGCGCCAGCGCCGGTCCTGGCCCATCGACAAGACGTCGTTGAGGACGTCGTAGCGGTCGGCCACCGCGTCGAACATCGCCGACACCTCGATGGGCCGCTTATCCAGCTGAGCGCGAGTCACCGACCCAGGGTGCCATAGGCGAGGGACCAACCCGCACGCGGCCAGGACCGGCCCGAGATCGGGACCGAACGGATCAGACGGTGAACTGATTCACCTTTGGGGCAATGACCGTCCATGCGCAAAGCTTTCCACCTTAAAAATAGCTTTTAGTATTTGACCGTAGATTAACACCCCGTAATTCGCTGCGATTCTTTGACAATTCTTGTAAACCGCTAGCGATCACTGCGCGTCTTGCCATAGTAAGGAATTCCAGTGCACGGCCGTACTTCAATGGCAATGCACGGAAGGAACAAAAAGGAGAGATTATGCGCAAGATGTTCATGGCGCTTGGCGCCGTGACTGCTTTGCTGACGCTCGGCTCGGCCGCGGCCCAGGCAGCGGTACAGCACAACCGGCCGGCCGCCACTCCGGCCTGCGGTGACAACTGCTTCGCCCTGTCGAGCCTGGTGCTCGGCCCTGACATGATCCAGAACGCCTACATCAAGGGCGACCTGGGCACCGGCGGGCGGGCCGGTCAGAACGTGAACCTGAAGACGGCCAGCAACAGCCATCCCAACGAGGACTTCTCCGGTGCCAACGTCGGCGACCTGGCCGACTTCTGCGGCGGGACCATCCCGTCCGCGTCCTACGTCTGCGTGAACTACCCGTCCACCTACCCGGTCTTTGAGTCGAACTGGGCACCGTTCGGCAACGACAGCGGTCTGTGCGCGGGCCTGGCCACCGCCAACCTCAACGACGAGGCAGTTACCCTGCAGAACTGCGGCGTCACGGCCAAGACCCTGTGGGTCGGCGACCTGAAGAACGGCACCACCCACTTCGGGCACCTCTACACGCCGTGGGTGAACGCCTCTGACCCGAACTTCAGCCACCCGCTGGTGCTGACCGTTGGCCGTCCGTCGGGCCGTCCGGCCAACCAGCTCCTGGTCACCCGGCTGAACGTGCTGACTGGCAACACGGTGCCGGACTCGCAGGAGTTCACGCTGCACATCGGCCCGGTTGCCTGAGGCTGATCCGGCCACCGAATAAGTCGAACCCAAACGCACGGCGGGCTGGGTAACCCACAATTACCCAGCCCGCCGCGGCTAATTTATACCTGAGCGTTAGCCTCGGCACCGACCCCGAGCGCGCGGTAATTCCAGTCGGCCAGCCGCCATAGTTCCGGGTTCAGCACATTGCGGGCATCGATGATGTTCTTGTGCTTGACGATTCCGCTCAGATCGGCCGGGCTCAGCGCCGCGAACTCGGCCCATTCGGTGACTACCAGCACGACGCTGGCGTTGGTGGCGGCCATTGGCAGCGTCTCGGCGTAGGCCAGCTCCGGGCACGTCCTGGCCGCGTTCACCATCGCGACCGGGTCGTACACGGTGACCTGAGCGCCGAGGCCGTGCAGGATCTGGGCCACGTCGAGGGCCGGCGATTCCCTGACATCATCGGATCCGGGCTTGAACGCCGCCCCCAGCACGCACACGTTCACCCCGGTCAGGTCCCCGCCGGCCAGCTCGAGCGCCAGGTCGGCGGTGCGCGACCGGCGCCGCAGGTTGATCTTCTCCACCTCGCGCAGCAGCCCGGCGGCGGAGTCCACCCCCAGTTCGGCTGACGTGGCCATGAACGCCCGGATGTCCTTGGGCAGGCAGCCGCCGCCGAACCCGAGGCCGGCCCGCAGGAACGAATCGCCGATCCGCGGATCGGCGCCGAGGATCGCCGCCAGGCCCCGCACGTTGGCGCCGGACGCCTCGCAGACCTCGGCCATCGCGTTGATGAACGAGATCTTCGTGGCCAGGAAGGCGTTCGCGGCGACCTTGGCCAGCTCGGCGGTCTCCAGCGTCGTGGCGAAGAACCGCGTGCCGCCGCTGCCGCCGCCGAGCAGCGGCCCGTAGACCCTTCTCAGCAGGTCCTCGGCGCGCTGCGAGGTAACCCCGGCGACGATCCGGTCAGGGGCCAGCGTGTCGGTGACCGCTGTGCCCTCCCGCAGGAACTCCGGATTCCAGGCGATCTCCACCTGATACCCGGCCGCGGCGAGGTCACGACTCAGCGCCCGGGCCGTGCCGACCGGCACGGTTGACTTGCCGACCAGCAGCGATGATTCGCGTGCGAGCGGGGCCAGCGCGGTCACGCACGCGCGCACCTGCGACAGGTCGGCGCCCTCACCACCGGGAAGCTGTGGCGTGCCTGTGCAGATAAAGTGCACGTCTCCGAACGCCGCGGCTTTCTCATACGACGTGGAGAAACGCAATCTGCCGGCCTTTAGCTCGGCTCTGAGCAACTCGGGCAGGCCCGGCTCATAGATCGGCACCTGGCCGGCCATGAGCATGGCGACCTTGGTCGCGTCGGTATCGACACCGAGCACCTCGAAGCCGAGGCTGGCCATGCACGCGGCGTGCGTGATGCCGAGGTACCCAGTGCCGAAAACCGTCAGGCGCAGCGCGGTTTGCCTACCCAGTGCCGGTGTTTGCCTACCCAGTGCCGGTGTTTGCCGATCTAGCTCAGAGCTTGAAGAGCTTGGCGCAGGCGGCAATGGCCTTGGCCCCCTTCCGACCTTCGAATACCAACAGCGCATCGGACCGCTCGAGCGGGTAGTCGGCTAGGTCGACCTTGAATAAGCACACGCCGCGCATGTGGTACCTGACCAGGGTGTGGCAGGCGACGGTGAACCAGTTCGCCTAGACCTGCTCGTCCTCAATGCCCGGGGTGCTGAGCTTCGGATCAACCGCTCAGAACACTAGTTATGACGCTTTGGCCACAGCTAAGGTTTACGACGTTATCACGCGCTACTCGGTTCACATGGGGCGAGCGGGTCACTTGGTGACCAGATCGTGACAATTTGAACAATAGGTGAACCATCCGGGTACTTGGACTGAATGTCAAGATTTGGCATAGATTGACGGTAAAACTGTCGATGCGCCGACCCCATAGTGTTAGGGTCTGTAAACCAACATCGCCGGGTATGCGTCAGTAGTTGTGATACGGACTGGCAGTATGCGGAGAGGGATCAGCCCCGCACCCCCGGTGAGGACTCAGTACCGGGATGCGCATGAGATACCTGCCGAAAATTACGCCAGTGCATATCACGTAATCTCAAAACAAAAGAGTTATTACCTGATATAGCATGGCCACGGCGGATTCAGTCCCTGACGAGCAGGAATGTCCGGCCGAGTCCCGCAGGAGGTTGACGCATTCGATGCCCGGGCAGGACGGACGACTCGTACTAGAGCATGGGGGCGGCGCCGATGAATGCGGCGCCGCGCAGCAAGACGCCGGCGTCGTGGTCCTAGCCCAACTGGCGCAGGCAACCTCCGCCCCCACCATGCCCGACCTGGGCAGAGCACCCGACCTGGCGCAGCCAATGGAGTCGCAGCGCAAGCCAGGCGCGCCGACCCGCCGCGTCGGCTCCGCGCTGGCCAGCATGTATCAACTGCTGCGGTCGCCTTGGCCGCTGCCGGTTATCCTGCTCGCCCAGGCGCTGCTTTCCGCGCGGCTCTTCTGGTCTAATACCGCCTTCCAGGACGAGTCGCTCTATTTGTGGGCCGGCCATCTCGAGCTCGCGCACCTGATGCACGGCTCCGCCGTGCCGCCGTTCCAGACCTATTTCTCTGGGTCTCCGGCAATTTACCCCCCACTCGCCGCCCTGGCCGACAGCGCGGGCGGCCTTATAGCAGCGCGTCTGTTGTCGCTGGCCTTCATGCTGACGACAACCGCGCTCTTGTACTTCACGGCCAAGCGCCTGTTCAGCCGCGGCCCGGCGCTCGCGGCGGCAGCGCTGTTCGCGGCTTTCGGCATGGCCGACCAACTCGGCGCGTTCGCTACCTACGACGCCATGGCCCTGTGCTTGCTGGCGCTGGCCGCCTGGCTGGTCGTCATGGCTCGCGGGCGGCTGACCGAACCGCTTCTGATCGCGGCGGCGATCAGCCTCGCTGCCGCCGACGCGACCAAGTACGCGACCGTGCTGTGGAATCCGGTCGTCATCGCGCTCGCGGTTCTGGCAATTCCAACCGAGCCCAGGCTGAAACGGTGCCTGAACGGGGTGCGGCTGGCCAGCTACACGCTGCTGCTCGACGCGGTCGCCATTCGCGAAGGCGGCGCGAGCTACCTGCGCGGTATCGAGTTCACGACACTCAACAGGAAGATCGTGACCGGCACCTCGCCGCTGAAGATCCTCGATATCGCCTGGGGCTGGCTGGCGCTGCTCCTGCTGCTCGGCTTCCTTGGCCTGCTGTTGCTCTGGCTCGATAACAGTCGGCCCAACCTGCTGCCGATCGTGCTCTTCGCCGCTTTGCTGCTCGCTCCGGCCGAGCAGGCCAGGATCAGCGATATCACGTCGCTGCACAAGCACGTGGTGTTCGGCGCATGGTTCGCATGCATCGTGGCCGGCTATGCGATCACGAAAATCTCCCAGCTAGACGGTCAGCTGTCGCATGGAGTCATCATCGGGTTCGTGCTGATCGCCGTGGTGGCGGTGACCGGTTTCTCCCAGGCCAGCTCGGTGACCAGGTCCTGGCCGAGCGTCTCCCACGCCATGCCCGCCCTGAACCGCGCGATTCACCGCGGGGGCTGCCCGTGCCTGATCATGCAGGAGACCGCGGCGGACTACTATCTGCCTGCCAAGGACCTGACCGGACCGATCATCGGCCCGTACACCTTCAGCTACCGGTCAGCCGCGAACTGGCAGCCCTTGTCAGGAACACCGGGGATAGTAGCCGCGATCAGTAACGGCTACTTCGGAGCGGTCGAGATAGATGCCTCGCGCGGACGGGCCACCTATCGCGAGGTTATCGCCAGCCTGCGCGACTCCAGGCAGTACCAGCTGGTCAGAAAGCAATCGTGGTCGCTGCATCCCGGTGAGCCCACCGAAGTCTGGGAACGCCTCGGCGGCAGTGGCCTGTGAGCAAGCACCGCAGGGAACGCCGCTCGCCCGGCCTGAAGGCTTCGGTCGCCGTCATACCGGCCGCGCTGCTCGGCCTGATCGGCGGTGCCGAGATTGCGATTCACGTCACCCTCACCGGCAGCCGACTGCATCCGAACTTGCCCGCCTACGGCTACGCGGTGCTCGCCTTCCTGACCCTCAAGCTCGGCCTGGCGATCCTGTACCGGCCGCCCCGCGGGCGTGATCTCGGCCTGACCGTCGCGGCGATCATCACCGTGCACAACGAAGACCCGGTCGCGTTCGGCCGCTGCCTGAAATCGCTGCTGAGGCAGACGAGGCCGCCGCAGGAACTCATTGTCGTCGACGACGGTTCGGATGCCGCCGATTGCCTGGGCCTGGCCCGGTCGTACACCTCGGCGTTCGAGCAACTGGGCGTGCGATATCACGTCTTCGCCCATGACCGCAACCTCGGCAAGCGCGAGGGACTCGCCGACGGCTTCCGCACGGCGTGGCAGGCCGACGTCTACCTATGCGTCGACTCCGACACCGAGCTCAAAGCGACCGCGCTGGAAAAGGCGATCGCCTACTTCAGCGACTCCCGCGTGCAAGGCGTGACCGGCACCGTGCTGGCCTCGAACTGGGACACTAACTTCCTCACCCGCCTGATCGACCTGCGGTACGCGAACGCGTTCCTCGGCGAGAGGGCCGCGTATTCCGCCGTCGGCTCGGTGCTGTGCGAGTGCGGCTCGCTGGCCCTGTACCGGGGCGAGGTCGTGCGCAAGTACCTCGATGACTTCCTGCATCAGCGCTTCCTCGGCCAGCAGTGCACCTACGGTGACGACCGGCGGCTGACCTACTACTGCCTGCGCGAAGGACGCGTCCTCCTGGCGCCGGACGCCGTGGCCTGGACGGTGGTGCCGGAACGGATGGACCATTTCCTGCGCCAGCAGCTGCGGTGGTCAAAGAGCTTCATCCGCGAATCGTGGTGCATGCTCACGTCCATGCCCGCGACCAGGATGCCCTGGTGGCTCAGCCTGCTCGAGGTCACTACCTGGGCGACGTTCACCAGCGCCCTGCTCTACACGCTCGTCGCCAGGCCGCTCATCACCGGGCAGTTGTCGGCCGCCTCTTATCTAGCGGCCACCTTGCTGCTGGCCTATGCCAGGTCTGGTCACTATTTCCGCGCGGAGCACGCCAACCTGGGCCGGTTCACCCGGCTTGTGACGTTCGCGCTCGCGCCGGTCTACGGACTCATTCACATGATCTTGCTGCTGCCGCTTAGGCTCGTCGCGATCTTGACATTGCGCGACAACTCGTGGGGAACACGTACAACCGTGGAGGTTCGAGCAACATGAGAGTCCTGGCAATTTTGACTGCCTTGATAGCGGCCGCGGCCAGCTTCGCGGCCGTAGTCCTGATCCGGTCGGTCGGGTCAGGCGCGCCGCAGGCCCAAGCGCGGGTGGTGGCGTTGCCGCGCACTACATCGGTGGACTTGCAGCTCAACCAGCCGACCGGGCCGAACGCCGCCACGAAGGTGAGCCTCGGCATCATCAGCTACAACCTGCCGATCTTCGAACAGAAGACCAAGATCTTCCCGTCGATCACGGCCAAGTACTTCGGCTGGGGAACGGCCTTCCCGACCGCTGAGGTCCTCGCGAACCACACCTCGGGCACGGAGACGCTCATCGTGCTCGAACCCACAAAGCAGAACCTTGGGAAACTGGCCTCCGGCAAATTCGACTCGTACCTGAAGAAGTGGGCCACCGCCGAGAAGGCGCTCGGGCTACCGATCATCTTGTCGTTCGCGCCCGAGGCGAATGGCAACTGGTATCCGTGGGGCAAGGGCCACATTAGCGCCGCCCTGTACAAGAGGATCTTCCAGCATGTGCACAACGTCCTGCTCAAGGACGGCGCCAAGCACATCACCTGGATGTGGCAGGTCGACCGGTCATCTAAGAACACCGAGGCGCTAAGCGCGATCTGGCCGGGCCGTCCTTATGTGAACGTGATCGGCCTGGACGGTCAACTCGGCTCGAAGACCGCCACCTTTAACAACGTCTTCGGCGCGACGTTCTCGCAGATCCGCAAGTTCACCACCGTGCCGGTCATACTCAGCGAGGTGGGCATCAAGGCGAGCACCAACCGGCCAAAGCAGGTCAAGGCCCTATTCGCGTCGGCGCACAAGGTGCCCCTGGCCGCGCTCGTTTTCTTCGACGTCGGCATCTGGAACTTCGACACCGACACGGCCACGCTCAAGGCGATCAGGGCGGCAGCCGCCCCGAAGAAGTAATCAACCCCGGGGCTACAACAGCGCCGGGCGCTGCCATTCCTGGCCGAGCACTTTCTCGGCCAGGAACGCGAGCACGGTTTCGTACCAGACGACCGCATCTCCCGGCTTCAGGATCCAGTGGTTCTCGTCGGGGAAATAGAGGAACCTGACCTCTTTGCCCCGGCCGACCAGGTCCGAGTACATGCGCAGCGCCTCGCCGACTGGTACCCGGTAGTCCTTGTCACCGTGGATGATCAGCACGGGCGTGGTGATCGCGGCGGCGTGCAGATGCGGCGAGTTCTTCTCGTACCGCTCGGGCTGAGTCTCGGGGTGGCCGAACTCCCTGCGCCAGTAGAACGGGCCGTCGGTGGTGCCGAACACCTGGTCAAGCGCCCAGAGCCCGGCATGACTGACGATGCCCGCGAACCGGTCGGTGTGCCCGGCGATCCAGTTGGCCATGTAGCCGCCGAACGAGCCGCCCATCATCGCTGTCCTGGTCTCGTCGATCTCCGGCAGCGCCTCGACCGCATCGGTGAGCGCGATGACGTCGTCGAACGTGACCACGCCCCAGTCGCCGTAGCCGCGCTGGATGAAGCCGTGACCGTACCCGGTCGACAGAGCCGGGTCAGGCAGCAGCACCGCGTAGCCTCTGGCCGCCATCACCCACGGGTTCCACCGCCAGGTCCAGGAGTTCCAGCTGCTGACCGGCCCGCCGTGGACCCAGAGCAGCAACGGCGCCTTCGCCTGGTCAGATGCGCCCTCGGGGACCACGAGCCAACCCCGGATCGTGCTGCCATCGGCAACGGTCGTCGACACCTCGCGCAGCTCACCGGGCACCGGCAGCTCGCCGGTGGGGCTGGCCAGGCGCTTAAAACGGGCCCCGCGGGGGGCTCCGGGGGGTCGTCCCCCCGGGTCAACACTGCCGCTATCGGCGAGGTTGATCCGGACCGGCGTCGGCGGCTCGTTGACCGCCGACCGCAGCGCGTAGATCGCGGTGCCATCCGGCGCCACGCACAGGTTGACGTAGGCGCCGTCATCGGAGGTCAGCTGAGTGATCTCGCCGGTGCCCACAGCCACCGAGAAGACCTGGCTCCGGCCGTGGTCATCGGCGCTGAAGTACACGGTGGCCGAATCGGGGCTCCAGACCGCGCCCTTCGGGATGCGGTCGAACCCGGGCAGCAGGTCACGTGGCTTGTCGTCGCCGGCCAGTGGCGCGACGACGAGCGTGTAGTCGCCTGACCGTTCGTAGCTGTCGTGGTCGCCCTTGTGGGCGACGACCAGCTTGCCGTCGGGCGAGACCACCGGCTCGCCGAAGTCCTGATCATCGGCGTTCATCAGGACCCGCCGCTGCCCGGTGGCCACGTCGATCGCCACCACGTCAGACCGGCTCCCGCCGAGGCCGACCGGCACCAGCCAGCCGGACACGGCCGTCGAGCCGTCGGGCGACAGGCTGAAGGCCTGCTCGTCCAGCGCCCGCCCGACCTCCGGCGTGAGGTCCTTGAGGTCCGCACCGGCACCGTCGAGGGCGCCGGATTCACCGGTCAGCAGCCGGAGGGCGTCAGGACCGATGTCGGAGTCCCAGAACCTGATCCGATCACCATCGCCCATGTGCAAGATGGCGTTGACGCCCGCCTCGGCCCTGGCCTTCCTTCGCTCGGTGTCTTCGGCCGGGTCAGTGGTCCCGGGAAAGGCCTTCGCGGACAGCGCGTAGCGCGGCGCGTTCCTGGCGGTGACCACGCTGGCCACTCCGCCGGGCGGCGCGGTCAGCCGGTACGCCTCGCCGCCACCGGGCGGCAGCACCCACAGCGCGGGCTTGTCGCCCACGCCGGTCTGCTCCGGCTTCTCCGGACTGGCCTGCGCGGGATCTGGCCGCGTCGAGACGAACAGCAGCGAGCCGTCGGGCAAGAACGCCTGCGCCGACTCCCCTTCGGCCGACCTGGTGAGCCGCACCGGCGCCGCACCGTCGGGATCGATCCGCCAGATGCTATTGACGTACTTCTTTTTATCGGAAGAAAGATTTGCGACAGTTGCCGCTATCCAGCGGCCGTCGGGAGAAAGCTGGATCGAACCGACCCTCGGAATCGCCATAAACTCGCTGAGGTCACTGAACTTGGCTGCTGACGACCCTGCTGCGGATGACACTGTCACTGTGGCTCCTCATGGTCCTGCCGCGCTCCGTTGCGCCCATAACGCATGATCACACATCGGTCACAATGCGTCCGAAGCGTGACCCGATATGGCAAGCTGCTCGACAGCCATCATGGCAGAATCGCTTGTTCTGATCTCACGGCGGGTTCCGGCCACCAACCCTCCGGCTGAGGTGTGGACCAGGCTCAGCCAGGACGCCTGAGTCGCTTGAATTGATCTGGGGATGGGATCCTCCATGCGCTTTAGCCGCATCGCCATAGCCTGCCTCGCCGCGGTGACCATGACCATCGGCCTGCAAGCCGCCGATGCCTCCGCGCCGCAGCTGACCAACCTCGTCGGACAGGGCCCGGTGGCCTTCACGCCCAATGTTTCTGGCGGTACGACCGTCGGCCAGTCGGCCTGCAACAGCACCTGGTTCGGCAGCGGCGGGATCAGCTGCCAGTCCGAGGTCTACGGCACCGCGTACGTCAACGGCGACGTGGTGGTGGTCGGCGCCTTTACCGAAACGTGCCAGCCGGGAACGCTCGCACAGGGGCTATGCAAGCCGGGCACTCAGGTGACCAGGGATGACATCTTCGCCTACCATGCCGGCACCGGCCTGATCGACCCGAACTTCACGCCCCAGCTTGACAAGGGTCCGGCCTGGGCAGTGATCCCGGGCCCGGCTGGCAGCAACACCGTCTACGTCGGCGGATCGTTCACTACGGTCAACGGCACCACCAGGAAGGGCATCGTCCAGCTGCACGTCAATCCCGGCGTGGCCACCGGCACGGACGCCGACGGAGCGATCGTGACTGGCTTCAAGGCGAACGTCAGCAACATGGTCCGCGACCTGGCGCTGAGCCCGGACGGCACCGCCCTGTATGCGGGCGGCCAGTTCACGACCGCGAACAGCATGACCGAGACCGCGCTGGTCAGGGTCAATGCCAAAACCGGAGCCGTCGACCCGTCCTTCCACATCACGCTCAGCGACCCGATCAGCGGCGACCCGGTCAAGATCGAGGCCATGGACCTGACCGCGAACGGCAGCCTGCTCGCGTTCTCCGGCACGGCCCTGCAGGTGAACGGCCAGTCCCGGCCAAGGCTGGCGATCGTGTCGACCGGCGGCACGCTGGGCGCCACCGCCTCGCTCACCGACTTCACCGCGCCGATCCTGGCCAACAACTGCACGGCCGAGCACGACTACGTCCGGGCGCTGAGCTTCGCCCCCGATGGCTCTTATCTGATCGTCGGCGACACCGGGTACCTGAACGACGGCTCGATGTCGTTCGCCGCCTGCGACGCCGTCGCCCGGTTCAACGTGGGCGCGGCAGGCTCGACCACCACAGGAACAGCCGTCAATGTCGACCCGTCCTGGATCGACTACTCAGGTGGTGACTCCTTCTATTCGGTCGCCACCGCGGGCGGCGTCGTCTACGCGGGCGGCCACAACCGGTGGGTCAACAACTATTGCGGCGTCGACGGCCTATGCGAGGAGAACGCGGAGTACGTGGGCGGCCTGTCCGCGCTCGATGCCAACACCGGCGTCGGGCTCGACTGGTGGCACCCGATCACGCTGCGCGGCGCCGGCACCATGTTCATGAACACGTTCCAGGCCGGTACCTACGACACCACGCACTCGGGCCTGACGCTCGGCACGGACGTCGACGTGATCGCGGGCACCTACCACGCCGAGGAGTCGCTGCTGCCCGGCGGGCCGGTTACCACGAAGACCCCGTTCGGCCCGATTCCGTCCGGCCTGTTCAACATCGAGGACGGCTCAGACACCAACGCGCCGATGTGCCTGGATGACCCCGGCAACAGCTCCACCGCCGGCACTGCGGTCGATATGGCCAGCTGCCTGAACCTGGCGCAGCAGAACTGGACCGTACCCGCCGTCGGCAAGACCGGGCAGATCCAGATCAACGGACTCTGCCTGGACACGGCTTCCGGCGGCACCTCGGGCGGCACCGGCGTGGTGCTGAGCACCTGCTCATCGACGGCCACCACCCAGCAGTGGGCGCAGGGCAACGGCCGGACCGTGATCAACCAGGGCGCGACCACGGCTCAGGGCAACCCGATGTGCCTGGATGACGCCGGCTCAGCCACCGGCCCCGGCACCACGCTCGACATCGCTACCTGCTCGGGCGGCGCGAACCAGGTCTGGCCGCTCCCGTCCGCTCCCGGCCCGGCCGCCGGAGCGCCGTCCGGCCCGATCTTCCCGCCGGAAACCCAGCAGGACACCCAGGTGCCCTGCCTCGATGACGCCAACGACTCGACCGCCGCCGGCAACAAGATCCAGCTCTGGACCTGCCGAGGGGACGCGGCCCAGACCTGGATCGCCGAGCCCAGCGGCGCGATCCAGCTCGGTGCCTCGTCCTGCCTGGACACCACTGGCGGCAACAGCAACGGCACCAAGGCCGTGCTCGAACCCTGCAATGGCGGTCAGAGCCAGACCTGGACGCGAGGGACAAACGACTCGCTCATCCAGCAGTCGACCGGGATGTGCCTGGACGACAACGGCGGCACCACCACCAACGGCACCGCCATGCAGATCTGGACGTGCAACGGCGGCAACAACCAGGCCTGGCGCCTGCCCGGCTGGTAACCAGAACCCGTGCCAGAACTCCGCCCAGGCCAGCGAACCCGCCCGCCCGCGTCGCCAGTGAACCGTGTTGCGGAATGTATCTAGTCTGTTACTAGATGCTACTGAAAGTTCCGATTAACTTCGTTGGCGCGGTTCAGCACCTATGCTCTTGGGTTAGTTACCCGAACCACCCCGAGCTGCCCTGAGGGCAGCGCGACCGTGCCTGGCCGCACGTCGAGCGTGAGCGCCGAGCATGAGGAGGGCCGAGGATGGCCTTGCAGCCAGGATCGGAATATTTCGACCTCTCCGATTACGTTGGCGTGCTGCGCCGTCGCTGGGCACTGATCGTCGCGTTCACCTTGATCGGGCTCGTGCTGGGCGGCGCCTACTACTACGTCACGCCCAGGGCCTATGCGGCGACCGTGCTGGTCCAGGTCAATGCGCTGCCTTCGAACGCGAACCAGCTTGGCGGCCGGACCGGCGGTCCGGTGAACATGGACAACGAGGCCCAGATCGTGGTCTCGGCCACGGTGACGAATATCGTGCGGGCCAAGCTGCACAGCCCGCTGGGCGTGACCGCTCTGGCCAAGCAAGTGCACGTCGCGGTGCCGCCGAACACGACGTACATGCAGATCACCTGCACCGCCCGCTCCGCCGACCTGGCCCAGCGGTGCGCCAATGCGTTCGGCAAGGCGTACCTATATAACCGCAGAGTCTCAAGCCTGACCTTGATCAACTCGGAGGTTAAGGGGCTGGATGCCGAGGCGACGAAGCTCGAGAACAGCATCGGCAGGCTGAAGGCAGCGACTGGCAAAGGTGGCCTGCCCCAGAGCTCGCACCAGTGGGGCGTCGACAAGCTGCAGCTCACCGCCGATGCCGCCAAGCTCGGGAGCATCGAGACCAAGGTCACGGCGGTCACCCCGTTCGCCACCAGCCTGGCGGTGGCGAACAGCCCGCTGGTCGGTCAGATCGTGACCCCGGCGGTCGTGCCGTTCGCGCCGGTGAGCCCGAAGAAGAAGCTTGACCTGCCGAGTGGCCTGGCCGCCGGGCTGGTCATCGGCCTGGCCCTCGCGTACCTGCTTGAATGGCGCCGCCCGCGGCTATTCACCGCCCGCGATGTGCAGCGGAAGGTCGACCTGCCGACCGTGTTCAGCCTCACCGATGTCAAGGCGGGCGCTCAGCCTGTCATCGCGGCGCACCGATCGCGCCCCGGGCAGACGTTCGCGGAAGCAGCCCAGTACGTGGGAGCCGCGCTTGGCGACGGACACCATGTGCTGATCGTCACGGCCCCCGCGACCGAATCCGGCGGCACTGTCGCCGCGAACCTCGCGGCCGCGCTCGCCAGAACTCGCGGCGACACCGTCTTGATCTGCGCCGATCCGCGCGCAGTGGTCATCCCGCGGTTGCATGGATCCTCGGACGGGCGCGGGTTCGCCGAACTGCTGTCCGGCACCGCGTCCCTGGCCGATGTCACCAGGGAGGTAGCGGACCTGCCGCACCTTGAGGTGATCACTCCCGGGCTCGACGCCGCCGGTGCCGTCTATGACATGCAGCACGACAACGTCCAGCGGATCATGCGCGACCTGCGCCGGGAGTTCCGTTACGTCGTCATCGACGTGCCGGCGCCTGGCATCGACGCCGACACGTTCAGCGTGGCCGAGTTCGCGGACGCCGCGATCTTGACCCTGCACGCCGGAACCGCCCGGGCGAGCGACATCAACGACTGCCTGCAACGGCTGGAGCGGCTGCGCACCGCGGTCCTGGCGGGCGTCCTGGTTCCCGCCGAGGGCAAGGCGGGCCGGGGCGGACGCCGGTCGGCGGCGCCGGCCGGCGAACCGTACGTCCGCGAGCCCATCATGCGCGAGCCCATCATGCGCGAACCCGCCGCCCGCGAGCCCATCATGCGCGAACCCGCCGCCCGCGAGCCGATCATGCGCGAACCCGCCGGCCGCGAACCTGCCGGCCGCGAACCGATCGTCCGCGAGCCCGTCGTGAGGGAGCCGCAACCGCATCCGTCCCAGGCCGACCTGGCGGAGCCTGCCGGTCAGTCGCCGTATGCGCACTCCAGTCAGTCGTACACACCGCAGCCGAGGGCGCGTCAAGCCGACCCCCGCCTTCCTGACGCTCACTATTCAGAACCGCTCTACAGCGACCCGCGCCCATCCGAGCCGCGTCTCTCCGACCCGCGCCCTTCCGACCCGCGCACCGCTGAGTCACGCCCCGCTGAGTCACGCCCCGCTGAATCTCGCCGCTCTGAGTCCCGGCACGCTGACTCCCGCCATTCAGAGCCGCGTCCTTCAGAGCCACGCCCCTCGGAGCCACGCCCCTCAGAGCCACGCCCCTCAGAGCCACGACCGCCGGAGACCCGGCAATCGGAAACACGGCAATCGGAAACACGGGCCCCCGAGGGCCGGCCGATGCCATCATTCAAGCCGCACCCTCGTAGCCCGCAGGTCGATCCGGCCAGCAGGGATGAGGCAAACAGCCCGAGCAAGCCGGCCGTGAGCCAGCCCGTCCTGCGGCCGGTAGCTGGTCGTCGGGCCTCGGCTCAGGGTGGTTCCAACGGCGGCAGCCGGCACGCGGCGCTTAGCCAGGAGCAGGAGTCGGGAAGTCCGAGCTTCAGCAGCGCCTGGCGACCGAGGAACGTCAGCGAGACCTGGCCCCTCGCGGGGGCCGGCGACACCAATGAGGACGAGGAGTCGGGCCCGACCGACCCGCCGAGCGGTAATTTATATGGCCGGTACGACCGACCTTGACTGGGTCGCCCGGGGGGACGACCCCCCGGAGCCCCCCGAGAACGGCACCTTCACCAGGGTCCAGGAAGAGCGGCGCCTCGCAGCACGCGAGGCGAGGCGAGGCAGGCTGGCGGCCAGGAACCTCGGGTTCACCGCCAGGCATCCGGCCTGGCCGATCACCGCGCTGCTGGTCGGCTATCCGATCTGGTGGGGGCTTGGCCTGGCCGACTTTGTCTGGGTCCTGCTGATCCCTCCGATGGTGCTGCAGATGATCGCCTGGCACCTCAACGGCCGGCGGCTGCGGGTGCCGCCAGGATTCGGGTTCTGGCTGCTCTTCCTGATCATCGTGGTCGCCGGGATAGCCACGATCGGCCTGAGCGCGCCGGGCACCATCGCGAGCCCGGTCTCGCACCGGGTGCTCGCCTTCGCCAACCGCACCGCCGACTACGGCGGCATCACCGTGCTGCTGCTCTACGCCGGCAACCTGACCGAGACCGAGCTCAGCCGACGCCGGCTGGCCTGGATGCTGGGCCTGGTCGGCGTTTACACAGTGGCGGGCGGGCTAGCCGGAATGGTGCTACCGCACCTGACGTTCAGCTCGCCGCTGCTGCACCTGCTACCCAAGAGCGTCAGGGGCAACCCGTTCATTCAGGCGTCCATGGAGCCGGGCCTGTCCCAGGTGCAGAACGTGCTCGGCAGCCCCGGCGGGCGCCCCAAGGCGCCGTTCGACTACACGAACATCTGGGGCGACTGCCTCACCATCTTGCTGCCGTACCTATTTATTGGCTGGTGGGACAACCGCGACCGGCGCAAGCAGCTAATCGTGCTCGCGGTCGTCCTGGCCGCGATGGCGCCGCTGCTGTACTCGCTGAACCGGGGCGCCTGGATCGGCGTCGCGTTCTCGGTCGGCTACCTGGCCATCAGGTTCGCGCTGCGGGGTCGCCGCGCGCTGCTCGGCGGTCTGTGCGCGGCGATGGCGATCGCGGCGCTGCTAGTCGTGGCAACCCCGCTTAAAGGCGTGATCACCGGCAGGCTGCACAACGGCAAGAGCAACAATCTGCGCGCCAACCTGAACTCGCTGTCGATCAAGGACGGCCTGGCCTCGCCGCTGATCGGCTACGGAGATACCCGGCAGGAACAAGGCAGCCCCCGGTCCATCGCGATCGGTCCCTCGCCCAAGTGCCCGGTCTGCGGTCAGCTTGAGGTTGGCAGCACAGGACAACTCTGGCTGCTGCTGATCAGCGACGGCGTACTCGGGACCGTGCTGTTCCTGGCTTTCTTCTGTTACGGGATCTGGTACTACCGCCGGGATAAGAGCCCAGAGGCGCTGCTCGGCGTGCTCGTGATCTTGCTGTCCTTTATCTATATGTTCACCTACGACGCCGTCGCCGCCCCGCTCGGCTTTACGATGCTGGCCTACGCCCTGATGTGGAAGGGCAGCATCCACCAGCGAGCCCAACAACAGCAGGCCCAGACTCAGCAAGCACGGCCGCTATCCCTTTCCGCATGACCGGTTGGGCCACCTCACGACGCAGTAGCCAGGATCGGCACGCCGATCACGGCTACAGTCGGCCGCCAGAGACCTGGGCCGAACTCGCCGAGACGCTGCCGCTGCCCGCAGTCGACCTGGCCGAATACCAGCCGCAATTGCAGCCGCGACTGGCACCACCACGGCGGCGACCGGCCGCACCACTGCCGCCCCAGTCACCACTGGCACCGCCGCCACTGCGGCCATCACCGCCCCAGTCACCACCGGCACGGCCGTCGACCCGGCCAGGCGAACCACCCTGGCAACCACCAGCCGGCCAGGCTCCGGCCGAGCGGGTTGGCCTGGCTCGGGTGGCCAGGGGCGGGGCGCTTAATCTCGGCGGCGCGCTCATCTCCGCGATCGCCACGCTCGGCCTGACGATCATCGTCACGCAGAATTTCTCCCCGACTGTCGCCGGGGCGTTCTTCGTCGCGATGTCGGCGTTCCTGATCGTCGAGGCTGTCGCCAATCTGGGCGCCTACAACGGCACGATCTACTTCATCGCCAGGCTCAGGGTCCTGCACGCCGAGCGCCGGATCCCCGCGATAATGCGCGCCACGATCGTGCCGGTGGTGATCTCCTCGATCCTGGCCGCGATCGCGGTGATCATCTTCGCTCAGCCGCTCGCCGCCTTGCTGATCGACGGCCGGGCGGCGCACGGCGTCAATTCGACGGCGGTCGCCTCGGCGCTGCGGGCACTGGCCGGCGCGCTGCCGTTCGCCGCGCTCACCGACACCCTGCTCGGCGCCGCCCGCGGTTATCACGAGATGCGGCCGACGGTGATCGTCGACCGGATCGGCCGGTCGAGCCTGCAAACCCTCGGCGTGCTCGCCGCCGCACTCACCGCCAGCTCGGCCCTGCTCGCCCCCGCCTGGGCGCTCCCCTACGTAGGCACCAGCATCGCCGCCATGTTCTGGCTCCGCCACATCATGCGCAAGCACAAAACCAAGCCAACCGCAGCCGCCTCCAACCCCCGACCCGCATCATCGTCCCGGCAGGCGCCATGGTCCCGGCAGGCGCCATCGTCCCGGCAGGCGCCATCGTCCCGGCAGGCGCCACCGCCTCAATCCGCATCATCGCCCTGGCCGGAACCATCGCCCCGAGCCGCACCACCGTCCCCGGCACCGCGCTTCCCGACCGCACCACCATTCCGAACAGCACCACAGCCACAGTCAGGAAGACCATCCCAAGCGGCTAACCCCCGATCCGCGCCGCCGCCGCCACCACCGCCAGCGCCAGCGCCGCGCAGCGCCGCCGCCGTCGGGCCGCTCCCCGTGGTTGCCGACAATCGACACGGCAAGCCGAACGCTAAAGGGTTCTGGAGTTTTACTGGGCCCCGGTCGCTGGCCAGCATCGCCCAGATTGTCATCCAGCGGTTGGACATCGTCTTGGTCGGCGTGCTGATCGGGCCGGTCCAGGCCGCGATCTACACGGCGGCGACCCGGTTCCTGGTCGCGGGCCAGCTTGGCAACGCGGCGATCAGCATGGCCGCTCAGCCGCAGTTCACGAAGCTGTTCGCGGTCGGCGACCGGGACGGGGCCAACGCCGTCTACCAGGCCACGACCGCCTGGCTGATCCTGCTCACCTGGCCCTTGTACTTGCTCGCGGTGATTTTCGGTCCCTACGTGCTCGTGATCTTCGGTCACGCCTATCACGCCGGCAGCACTGTCATGCTGATCCTCGGCCTGGCCATGCTGGTCGCCACCGCCTGCGGCCAGGTCGACATGGTGCTGATCACCACTGGCCGCAGCAGCTGGAGTCTGTACAACGGCCTGCTCGCCATGGTCATCAACGTCGGCGTCGACCTGATCCTGATCCCGAAGGTCGGCATCACCGGAGCGGCGATCGGCTGGGCCGCCGCGATCGGCATTACCAACCTGGTCCCGCTGGTGCAGGTCGCGACCGCCGCCAAGGTACATCCCTTCGGCGCAGGGGCGCTCTGGTCTGTCCTGCTCGTCACGTTCAGCTTCGCCGCGATCCCGCTGACCGTTCGCGAGCTAGCCGGCAACGGCGCCCCTCAGGTCATCGCCTCGCTCGCGGCCGGCGGCCTGGTGATGGCACTTGGCCTCTACCTGCTGCGCGGCCCGCTGCAGCTCGCCGTCCTGCCGCTGCCGAAGTTTCTGCGCCGGTTACAGACCCGTTCCTCAACCGAGCGGACCAACAGCAGCAGAGGGTCAGCGCTGCTGCGCCGTCTCGCGACTGGACAAACGGCGGTGGCCCGGCGGCGCCGCTATTTCAGCGATTTCGGGTCAGCGCTGTCGTCCGGTCGGCGGGAACCCGTAGGCGCGGCCGGATCTACAGCGGCGGCGGGCCAACGCCGCCGTCAGAGCGGCGACGATCCTCCGACCCGGCCAGAACTACAACAGCGGTGGACCAGCGACGCTGTTGCTACGACGGCTCAGGGTCAGCGCTGTTACGGCGTCCCGAGGCGGAACGGTAGCGGCGGGCCAACGCTGCTGTCGGCCACCGAAGTTTCTCATCCGCCGTGGGTCCCGGGCGTCGTCCCCTTAAGTCCACAGGGGCCGGAGGGGCGCCGTTGGGCCGCTCCCCACGGGGATCCTGAGGGCCGCCCCGCGAGCGATCCCGGAATTGTCTTTAACCAGAATCGATCTCATCTAACGGGATATAGTCCTTCGAGCGACAAGGGGGTGAATAGCGGCGTGATTAAGTACTTGGTCGCCCTGATCTGGCCGATCGGCCTGGCGATCATCGCCGTCGCCGCTTTCCTGAGTTCACGCCGGTATGCCACCAGCGAGGTCACGGTCTCGTCGGCACCTGGCCGATCGAACCGCAGCCACAAGGTGCAGGGCAACCGGACCAGCCTCACCGACTTCGTCTGGGAGTCGGCCCGGCTCGGCGCGTTCGCGGTCGTCGGCACGGCCGTTGTCTTCGGGCTGATGTGGGCGCTCGGCCAGATCGTCGTGTACCACGGCCTGGCCGTCGACAAGCCGATCTTCACGTGGATGATCCACCACCAGGTGCACCTGCTGGCCGCGTTGATGAAGCGGCTCACCAAGATCGGCGATACCTGGACCTGCTGGGGCGCTGCCTTCGCTGCGGCCGGGTGCCTGGCCGCGACCTGGCGGTCCAAGAAGTGGCTGCCGCCGAGCGTGCTCGCCGGACTGATCGTGATCGACCACTTCACCACCCTGGCGCTGCGGCACGTGTTCCACCGGCTCGGCCCGCCGACCAGCCCGCTCGGCACCTACCCGTCCGGCGGGTGCGACCGGGTGATCGTGTTTTACGGGCTGATCGCCTACCTGCTCTGGCGGGAGTTCAGCGGGCGGCGCAGCACCGCGATCGCGGTGGGCGGCGGCGTGGCGGCGCTCGGCTTCAACGAGGCCTTCAGCCGGGTGTACCTGTCGCTGCACTGGACCACCGATGCGGTCAGTGGCCTGCTCTACGGCACGCTGCTGCTGGCAGTCTTCATCACGGCCGTTCACCTGGTGGCTGGACCGCCGATCCGGTCGTCTAGCCCGCCCGCGACCATGTCAGGCTTCCATGGCACCGGTGTCGCGGAAGGAGTGTCGCTAGCCTCGGGGCGGCCCCATTGAGCCGGGCCCGGCGTCGGGGTCGAGCACTGCGGCGGACCCGTCCCAGGTGGCAGGTGGCGGTAATGGCCGGGGTGTCGACGGCCGTGATCGCGATCGGGGTGCCTGTTGGCATCGGCCTCGCGTCCGCGCACCGGCAGCTTGCGAGCGCCAACGCGGGCGATCCGAGCAACGTCGGCCGCAGTACTCACCCGAGTTCTGCCAGCGGCTCGGTGTCCGGTGACCAGAACCCCAGCCAGCAGTCGAGCCGGTCGCATCATCGCGGCCATTCATCTGGCCCGGGCAAGTCGCACAAGCACGGCAAGGCGCATCGGCCGGCCAATCCGCACGGCCCCGGTCGGACCCCGAAGTCGAGTCGTTCGGGCACGCCGACCGGCGGGAAGCCGACGCATACTCCCGATCCACCGGGTACGTCGACCGGCCTGCTGGTGCCCTCGTCCGGCGCCTACCTGGGCGCCTACGTGGAGCCGACCGACTACAGCTCCTCCGGGCAGGTCTCGGCCGTCCAGACCTTTGAGCAGCTGATCGGCTCCTCGATCGACCTCGTCCACGTCTATCACCCGTGGACGCAGCCGTTCCCGAGTGCCGCCGACCAGCAGTTCGTCGACAGCGGCAAGGTCTTGCTGTTGACCTGGAGCGGCACCCCGGACACCAAGAAGATCGTGGCCGGCGACTACGACAGCCTGATCAAGCAGCGGGCGCAGGCCGTCAAGAACATGGGCCGGCCGATCCTGATGGAGTTCAGGCACGAGATGGACCGGCCTAATCTGCAGTGGGCCGTCCACGGACCGGCCGAGTACATCAAGGCCTGGGACCACATCCGGTCGATCTTCACCGGCCAGGGCGTGACGAACGTGGGCTGGGTGTGGTGCCCGACCGGCTATGGCTTCCAGGTCGGCCGCGCCCAGGCCTTCTACCCTGGCAATGACGAAGTCGACTGGGTCTGCGCGGACGTGTACTCCTTCCGCCCCAGCCAGTCGCTCGCAGCGGCGTCCGCGCCGTTCATGAAGTTCGCGCTGGCCACAGGAAAGCCGATCCTCATCGGGGAATTCGCGGTCAACGGCGCACCGGCCGCCTGGGCGAAGTGGATCGCCGGGGCCGGCCAGTTCGCCAAGAAGTATCCGCAGATCAAGGGCATCGCCTACTTCGACGCCAACGGCACCGACAGCAACGGCAACCCGTTCAAGTACTGGCTCGGCGGCCACCAACGGGCGATCGACGCGTTCGCGCACCTGGCGAAGACGTCTTACTTCAAGCCAGCCATCCCGTCGTGATGAGCGCCATCGCCAGCGTCCCGGGGGGCTCCGGGGGGTCGTCCCCCCGGGACGGCACAGCGGGGGGCTCCGGGAGGTCGTCCCTCCGGGACGGCACAGCGGGGGGGTCTGGGAAGTCCCACCCGCTACGCCCCCCACCCACCGTCCGGGACGGCACAGCCACCCCCGCAGCGACCGGCTATCTCGACGAGGTCGGCCGGCTGCTCTGGCCACCGCCGGCCACCGCGACGCTGGCCAAAGGGCGCTCGGCGGCGAGCCGGGCGGCGGATGAGGTGCTGCTCGTGCTGCCGGACTCGCGGCGGCCGAAGCTGATCGTGCCGGCCGGGCGCAAGGCGGGCGCGGCGGCGATACGCCGCTATGGCCAACCCGGCTCGATGAGTACCAGGCTGGCCACCAAGGCGCTCGCCACGCTGGTCGCGGCAGGACTCGGCCCGGTGCTCGGTGATCGGCTCGCGATCAGCCGGCCCGGCGAGACGCCGACCATCGAGTCGGTATTGGCCACGATGGTCGGGCAGCCGGTCGAAATCAGCCTGCACCTGGGCGCTGCCCGGGCCAACCGCAAGCCGGTACTGCAACTGCTCAGCGAGGCGGGCGAGACGATCGGGTTCGCCAAGATCGGCATCAACAAACTCACCCGGGCGTTGGTCAGGGACGAGCAGGCCGCGCTGGTCAAGCTGAGCGAGATCAGGCTCACGACGATGACCGTGCCGAGAGTCCTGGCCAGCGGTTGCTGGGAGGACCTGGAGATCTTGGTGCTGAGCCCGCTCCCCGTCTGGGAACGGCGCCGGCCGCTGACGGACGCCGTGCTGGCGGAGGCGCTGGCCGAGCTGGCTCGTTCATCGGGCACCTCGACCGCGCCGCTGGCAGGCAGCGGTTACTGGCATCAGCTCATCGTCCGGCTCGAGCAAGCAGGAGACGGACCCGAACACGACGCGCTTGCCGTCCTGATCAAGCGGCTCGGCAGCCTGGCCGGCAACTCGAAGATGACGTTCGGCTGCTGGCACGGCGACCTTACCCCGTGGAACCTGGCCAATACGCGAGCCGGGTTGGCTGTCTGGGACTGGGAACGGTTCACGACCGGGGTGCCGATCGGGTTCGACGCCTTGCACTACTGGCTCAACGCGCGGGTTGTACGGCCAAGCCAGGATCCGGTGCGGGCGGCGACGGACTGCGTCGGCCTTGCCCCGATGCTGCTCGGCGGCTTCGGTGTTTCGACCGAGCAGGCCAAGCTGACAGCCCTGGCGTACCTCGCTGACCTGTCGGTCCGGTATCTGGCTGACCGGCAGGCCGAAGCGGGCGCCAGGCTCGGAGCACCTGGACGCTGGCTGATCCCGGCGATCGAGGCGGAGATCGGCGGACTGTGAGCGCGAAGTCGGTTTCACCGCCGGCCAAGCGGGCCGCGCACGCGATCTCGGTGACCGCCGGGCTCCTCACCGCGCCGCTGCGGATGCTGCCGGGATTCTTGATTGTGGGCGCGCAGCGTTGCGGCACGACGTCGATGTACCGGGCACTGGCTGAGCACCCCAACGTGCGCAAGGCGGTGCTGCACAAGGGCGTGCACTACTTCGACATGAACTACGACCGCGGGTTTAGCTGGTACCGGGCGCACTTCCCGCTGACCAGGGGCGCATCTACCGGGGCCGCGCAGACCTTCGAGTCGAGTCCTTATTACCTGTTCCACCCACTAGCGGCCGAGCGGATCGCGACCGACCTGCCGGGCGTGAAGCTGATCGTGCTGGTCCGCGATCCGGTGGAGCGGGCGTACTCGGCCTACGCCCACGAGTTCGCGCGCGGCTTCGAGACCGAGCCGTTCGAGACCGCCGTCGACCTCGAGTCCGACCGGCTGAATGGCGAGGAGGAGCGGATCGTGACCGAGCCTGGCTATCTCAGTCACAGCCACCAGCATCACGCCTACCGTGCGCGAGGACAGTACGTTGAGCAGCTTGACCGGCTTGAACGACTATTCGGCCGGCCGGATATTCATGTCGTGGATAGCGGCGACTTCTTTACCAAGCCAGAACCGGTCTACGATGGCGTGCTCGACTTTCTCGGCTTGACCGCCGATGAGTATCCGCAGTTCGAGCAGCATAACGCCAGGCCGCGGTCGGCTATACCAGAGATACTTAGGGCAAGACTCGACGAGCATTTCGTGCCTTTCGATGAGCAATTGACCGGCTGGCTCGGCCGAGTTCCCAGCTGGCGCCGGTAAATTGGGCCCGCTTATGAGCTACCCGCGCGGAGAACTTGCCCGCACTGGGATCGCGGGTCGGCCCAGGGTCTTGGCGAAGCGGCCTGGGCTTATCAGCGAAGCTCGGATTCGCTTGCTGGGCGCTGGAGGTGAGAAAGGGAAGCGACCGTCGGTCGGGTTGCCTAGGAAGAAGCCGGCGCAAATTTTTCTGCCTAAAAGAAGAGCAGATCGTGGTATTCGCCGGCCATCGTCGGTAGCGTCAGCCGCCGATTTGTCCGGTTAATCCGGCCTGAACAGATTGTCGCAGGTCATCAGGTGAAGGGTGATATCACCGAAGCCGGTCATGGCGCCTCAGCAGGCTCAGAAATCACCCCGCGAGGTCTCCTGCCACGGCAGATAACTCCTCCTTGGCAGCCACGCCGGGCCGGGCCTGGTCGCCCAGCAGCGGGATAAGTCACATACTCTATGACATTCGTCACTTAGCAGATAAATCTTAGTACTACCTGATAACCCGGTGAGTAATCGCTGTGAGTTACAGACTTCCCGAGCTCCGATGCCAAGAATTCAGCCGAGCTGTAGCTACTCGCAACTTTATCCCCTGACCTGGGATAACGCGCCCCGTTACGCCTTGGTTCACCGTGAAGCGGCTTACGGTATAAAAAGTTTTTTTGCTCACAGTCTGTGTCGATCAGCCACCTCTGTGTTAGAACTTCATGTTGTCGCAACGAACTCGCTGATGGCAGAGGGCGGCGGGCTCGGACAAGGGTGGGGACCCGGGGGGTGGAGCAACCGTGGCGGAAAGTCCATCGGTTGATGAACAAGTACAGGTCAGACGCAGCAGAGGGCTGCGGGTAAGCGCTGTTACCGACTGGACCACCGCTTACTTGCGTCAGCTGATAATTCTCGATGTCTGCTGTGGCCTCGCCGCTGGGCTGCTCGCTTTCCAGATTCGATTCGGGCAGGAAGAATACGCCGCCTCTGCTTACCTCTGGCTCGCGATAGCACTGCCCGTGCTGTGGGTAGTCGCACTAGAACTCGCCGGCGCATACGACGTTAGATTCATCGGAGTTGGCTCCGATGAATTCCGCCGGGTAATTAATGCGGGGATTAGCCTGACCGCGGCCGTGGCAGTGCTGTCTTACGCGACTAAGACCGACCTGGCTCGCGGCTACGTCGTGTTGGCCCTGCCCTGCATGACTGTCTTTGACCTGCTGGGCCGGTATCGCTGCCGGAAGCGGCTGCATTCTCTCCGTTCTCGCGGCAAGTGCATGCGCAAGGTGGTGGTCGTAGGGCACAGCGATGTCATCGTCCAGCTGACCACTGTGCTGCGCCGGCAGACTTATCACGGGCTTTCCGTGGTGGCCGCCTGCGTGGTTGGTCCCGATGAGTACCAGCCCGTGGACGGAATCCCGACGCTCATCGGCGTCGGGAACATTGTCGATGTCGTCGAGGGCTGTCAGGCCGACACCGTCGCGGTTCTCGCCTGCCCGGAGATGATCGGCACCCGGCTACGCGATCTGGCCTGGACGCTCGAGAAAACCGGGACCGACCTGTGCGTCGCCCCCGCACTCCTGGACGTGGCCGGCCCGCGTACGACGATCAGGCCAGTGGCGGGCCTTCCGCTGCTGCACATGGACCATCCCGAATTCACCGGCATGCGCTGGCTGGTCAAGTCCGGCTTCGATCGGGTCTCCGCCGGGTTCGCGCTGATGCTGATGATGCCGTTGCTCGCCTTGATCGGGCTGGCGATCAAGATCGATGACGGCGGCCCCGTGTTTTTCCGGCAGGTCAGGGTCGGCCGGGACGGGCGCAACTTCAGGCTCTACAAGTTCCGGACGATGGTCGTCGACGCCGAGCAGCGCAAGACGGAGCTGTTCGAGCAGAACGACGGTCACGGCCTGCTGTTCAAGATGCGCTCCGATCCGCGGGTCACCCGGGTCGGCGCGAGGTTGCGGCGGTACTCGCTGGACGAGTTGCCGCAGCTGCTCAATGTGCTGATCGGTGACATGTCGCTGGTCGGTCCTCGCCCGGCATTGCCGGAAGAAGCCATCAAATACGCCGACTACGTGCGCCGTCGCCTAGTCGTCAAACCAGGCATAACAGGATTGTGGCAGGTTAGTGGTCGATCTAACCTATCCTGGGATGAAGCGGTACGGCTGGACGTGTCGTACGTAGAGAACTCGTCCTTCGTACTCGACCTTCAGATCCTGTGGAAAACCTGGGCCGCGGTGATGCGCGGGGACGGTGCGTATTGACCGCATATCGCGCCTGGGTTTGCCCCACCGGCAATGCGCAGGGAGAACCTGAGAAGGAGGGATGACGTTGACCGGGGGGGTCGTAAACATCAGCCGGCACGACGAAGAACTGGCCGCGCAGGTCGCGGTCGAAGAGGTATTCAACGCGCCGCCGAAGATGACTGATGGCGCGGTAGACGCCACCTATCTGATCCGAATGGCCGCCGAAGGCCATCGCTGGGCCTGGGAACGGCTGGTAGCCAAGTACTCGCGCCTGATCTGGGCCATGACCAGAGACTTCAAGCTCTCCGAGAGCGATGCGGGCGACGTGGTCCAGGCGACCTGGCTGCGGCTGCTCGAGCACATCGACCGGATCGAGCACCCGGATCGGGTCGGCTCCTGGCTGGCCACCACGGCGCGGCACGAGTGCCTGCGCCACCTGGCCGCGCGCAAGCGGGTCGTTCTCGTCCAGGACGACGACGACGCGCTCGTCGATGCGGTATCGCACCAGCCCGAGATCGATGAGGGCTTGCTGGCCGCTGAACGCGCACAGACGGTGCGCGAGGCGATGTCGTCACTGCCCTGGCGGTGGCAGCGGCTGCTCGAGCTGCTGATGTCCGACCCGCCGGTGTCGTACGTTGAGATCTCTGACCAGCTCGGGTTGCCGATCGGCAGCATCGGGCCCACTCGCGGGCGCTGCCTGGAGCGGCTGCGCGAACTCCTGCAGACCACCTGACCGGATTGCGGCGAGGCTAACCTGTGTCGGTGCGAGCAGACCAGGCATCGCAGGCCCCGGCTCGGCTCGGTCAGACCCGGCCCTCGCCGGCGCCTCGACGGCGACGGTGGCTACGGCGCGGGCTGGCGGCGGGCGTCGTGGTGCTGGTGCTGTTCACCGCTGCCACCGCCCGGCTGTTCGTGTGGCCGGCCCGTGGCATGCCCGCGAAGGTCAATGCGATCGTCGTGCTGGCCGGGCCCGGTAAGGTCCAGCCGGCCGCCCTCGACCTGGCCCGTCAGCACCGCGCGCCGTATCTGGTGGTCTCGCTCGGGACGCCTCCGTCAGGGAACCACTGCCCGAGACCGATCTCGGGGGTGAAGACGATCTGTTTCAACCCCGTCCCGGCCAGTACGCAGGGCGAAGCCGAATTCGTGGGGCGGCTGGCCAAGCGGTACCACTGGCGGTCGGTCACCGTGGTCACGATCACGTCCCAGGACACCCGGGCGCGGCTGCGGGTGCAGCGCTGCTTCGCCGGTCAGGTGTACGTGCAGACCGTGCCGCCGAATCCGGCCTTCACCAACTGGCCGTACCAGATCGCCTACCAGTGGGGCGCGCTGATCAAGGCCCTGGTCTTCCAGCGCGGCTGCTGACCCTGTCCAGGCATGGGCCGCCCACGCGGTTTGGGATGGGATTCCGAACTCCGGATCAGGCGCTGCCTGGCCAGTCAGGTTGCGCGTTACTGCACCGGAGCCGCTCTGCTGCAGTAGCTTCCCGGGAAGCAACTACACCAGGAGGGCAGCGGGGTAGCCAGAGCTACACCAGGAGGGCAACGGTGCTGTACCTTCCCGCGACGGAACTACACCAGAGCGGCTCCGGTGCAGTGACCACGGGGCGCTGCCCGTCAGCGGGACGATCAAGGTGTGCCGGTGCGTGCGCCTCCGGAATCACTGCCGGCCGGCTGTGCGGGCCGGGGGCGACGAGGGGCCTGGACCAAGCCGATAGCACCGTGAGCCAGGCTGACGGTGGATCAGGCTAGGCGACGGGTTAGGGAGTCGGCGTCAACCCAGTTGCCGCCGGAGGCTTCGATCTGCGGGAACGCGGCGCTGACCTCGGTGCGCAGATCGGCGACGAACAACAGAACTGAATCCGGCGGCGACGCGGTGAGTCGATCTGGGCCGACTACCGGGATGTCGGTGCCCGGCATCCGCAGGCCGTGCTTGGCCGGAGAGGCGTCCACGATCGCGGGCAGCAGCGAGCGGTCGATCTGGGCGTCGCACAACAGCGCGACGGCACGGGAGGCGGCGCCGTACCCGAGCACGCTCCGGCCGGCCGCGCGCTCGGCGAGCAGCCAGTCCCGCAGCCCGGCCGCCGTGGCCCGGGCATCGTCCTGCAGACCGAGCAGCACGTCAGGATCACAAACGCCGACCTCGGCCTCCTCGGCTAGCAATCGCGCCACCAAGCCCTGCACTATCGCCGCCGGCTCGGCCGTCGTGTCCAGCCCGCCGCCCGGGCCCGCCGCCGGCTCGGCCGTTGCGTCCAGCCCACCTCCCGGACCCGCCGCCGACCGAACTGCCGCTCCCTGCGCCCGGTCCGCATCCGCCGGCAACGCCGCTGCGCCCCGGTGCTTCTCGGCCGCCGAACCTGCCGAGCGGGCCGTCGCTGCCCAGCCACCGCCGTTCTGCACCCGCCGGGCAGCCAGCAAGACGGTGCCACCGTAGAGGTCGAACTTCCAGGCTGCGAACGGCTCGAACCCCTGGGCCGCGAGCATGGCGGTCAGCGCCGTGGTCGAGTAGTACGCATAGTGCCCGTGCCGCAGCGCGTTCCACTGCCCGAGCCTGATGATCGAGTCCAGCGAGTGGTACTGAAGCAGCAGCACCCCGCCCACGGCAAGCCTGGCTAGCCGCCCGGCCAGCGCACCGGCCTGGTCGGCTTCGTGCATCAGGCCGAAGCAGTCGACGATCACCTCGGCCGCCTCGCCCACCCCGACCGGGATCAGTCCCTTGCGCCGCAGCAACTCCAGCCACGACCCGCCGTGCGGACTCCCGTACTCGGCGACCCGCGCTCCGGCCGGCAGCAGGCCGGCAGCGCCGACCCGGTTGACCGCGTCGGCGGACTGGGCGATGAGCGCGGCGGGCTCGGTCGCGCGCGGCTCATGCGGCACGGTGGGATCGGCGGCCAGCTGAGCCAGGCCGCACTGGGCGCACAGCCACATCTGGAGCGGGTAGACGGGATCTGGTCCGGCATCGTCGCTGCGCGGGAAGTAGTCGCACGCGGGCTGATCGCCGAGATCGAGCACCAGCCGCCCGTCCCGATGCCTGCACGCCCGGCAAGCCAGCTCCACAAGATCCTCCCCTGCCGCCGGGGCATATTCCCGGTGGATTTAGCCGATCATGACCCGAGAAGCACCGACTTCGCGGCTGAGTTTCCGCTAATCGGAAGCGGGATAATCAGGTGCTAGATTCGTGATAATCTACCGTAATCGGACTAGGGCTTTGGGGGGCTTAGTGTCGTCGCTTGACGGGGGTCGCGGATCTTCTTTGCCAGCCTGCAGGCTGTGCGAGGCGAGTCTTACCACCACTTTCGTAGATTTGGGTATGTCTCCGCTATGCGAGAGTTACGTACCCGCTGACAAGCTGCAGGCCGCGGAGAGCTTCTATCCGCTTCACGTATATATATGCGACCAGTGCCTGCTGGTGCAGTTGCCTATCCATGTTTCAGGTGAAGATATCTTCACTGATTATGCGTATTTCTCGTCATATTCGCAGTCCTGGGTCGCGCACGCGAAGCGGTATGCCGATGCGATGACCGCCCGGCTGGGGCTCGGCCCGCAGAGCCTGGTCACCGAGGTGGCGAGCAACGACGGGTACCTGTTGCGGCATTTCCTGGCCGCGGGGATTCCGGTGCTCGGCGTTGAGCCGGCTGGCAACGTGGCCGAAGCCGCCAAAGCTCTTGGCATCGAGACTGAGGTCGAGTTCCTCGGCCCGCAGACCGGCGAGCGGATCGCGGCCAAGCACGGCCAGGCCGATCTGGTCGCGGCGAACAACGTCTTCGCGCACGTCCCCGATATCCGAGGGTTCGCCGCTGGCCTGCGCGCCCTGGTCAAGGACACCGGCACGGTCACATGTGAGTTCCCGCACCTGCAACGGCTCATCGAGCGCCGCCAGTACGACACGATCTACCACGAGCATTTCTCCTACCTGTCGCTGCTGACCGCCTCGCGGGCGCTGGCCACCGCGGGCCTCGCCGTCGTCGACGTCGACGAGTTGCCGACGCACGGCGGATCGCTGCGGGTCTACGCGGTCCCGCAGGAGTCCGCGGACGCCGGCGAGCCAAGCGCCAACGTCAAGGCCGTGCTCGACGCCGAGGAGGTGGCCGGGCTGCATACGGTGGCCGGGCACTCGGGATTCGCCGCGGCGGTGCTCGGCGTCAAGGCCGACCTGGTCACCTTCCTGATCGACGCCGCCCTGGCCGGCAAGTCAGTGGCCGGCTACGGCGCTCCCGGCAAGGGCAACACCCTGCTCAACCACTGCGGCATCCGCAGTGACCTGCTCAGCTACACAGTCGACAAGAACCCGGTCAAGCAGGGCAAGTTCCTGCCCGGCACGCACATCCCGATCTTGACCCCCGACCAGCTAGAGCGGACCAAGCCGGACTACGTGCTCGTACTGCCATGGAATCTCAAAGACGAGATCAGCGACCAGCTCAGCTACGTCAGGGAGTGGGGCGGGCAACTGGTGTTCCCCATTCCCGCGCTCGAAATCATTTAGAGGTGGCACTGTCGTGAAAGTTGTTCTCTTCGTCGGCGGCCTCGGGATGCGGATGCGCGATGGAGTCACCAGCGGTCCTAAACCGATGGCGATGGTGGGCGAGCGTCCGCTCCTGTGGCACGTCATGCGCTACTACGCCTATTTCGGCCACACCGACTTCGTGCTGTGTCTCGGGTACGGCGCCTCCTACGTCAAGGATTTTTTCCTGAACTACGACGAGACGAGGTCCAACGACTTCGTACTCGAAAAGGGCGCCACCGAGGTCAAGCTCTTCAGCCGGGATATCTCAGACTGGCGGATCACCTTCGTCGACACCGGCCTCAATTCGCCGATCGGCGAGCGGCTGCGCCGGGTCCGGCGCTTCGTCGAAGACGAAGAGATCTTCATGGCCAACTATGCCGACGTGCTCACTAACGCACCGCTGCCCGACGTGGTCCAAAGGTTCGAGGCCACCAGCGCGGTCGCGGCCCTGCTCGCGGTCCCGCCGCAGTCCTCGCACCATGTGGTCGACATCGGCGATGACGGGTTCATCACCGGGGTCACGCCGATGCGCGATCTGCGCCAGTGGGAGAACGGCGGCTACTTCGTGCTCAGGCCGGAGATCTTCGACCACCTCAACGAGGGCGAAGACCTCATCGAGGACACGATCATGCGACTGGTCCCGGCCGGACGCGTCCTCGCCTACCCGTATAAGGGCTACTGGTCACCGGCCGACACGGTCAAGGAGCGCGCACAGCTCGAAGAGATGTACCACCGCGGGCACTGCCCGTGGATGATCTGGGACGCTGACCGCTCGGCCGGGATCCCGATCGGCAGCGCCGACCCAGGCGATTCCGGGCCGTCGATCCCAGCGCTCGGTTAACCCCGAATGCTGCCGCTAGGACTCGTGCCGCCAGCCGACGGCACGATGTCGGTGCTCGCCATCGGAGCGCACCCGGACGACATCGAGATCGGGGCGGGTGGCACCCTGCTGAGCCTGGCCGCCAGCCACCCTGGGCTGCGGGCGCACTACGTGGTGCTGACCGGCAGCGAGCTAAGGAAGGCCGAGGCCACAGCGGCCGCCAGCGCTTTCCTGCCCGGCGCCGAGCTGACCGTGCGGCTGCACGATTTGCCCGAGGGCCGCTTTCCCGGCTGCTGGTCGGCGGTGAAAGACGTTCTCGAGCAGGTGGCGCGAGAGTGCCAGCCGGATCTGGTGCTCGCGCCATCGCCGCACGATGCCCATCAAGACCACCGGGTGATCGCGGAAATCGTGCCCACCACCTTTCGTGATCATCTTTATCTCGGATACGAGATACCGAAATGGGATGGCGATCTGACTACGCCATCGGTTTATGTCCCGCTGTCGGAGCAGATCGCTCGCCGCAAAGTCGAGTTGCTGCATAAAAGCTTTCCTTCGCAGCGGCACCGCGACTGGTGGGATGACGAAGTATTTCTCGGCCTCGCCAGGCTCAGGGGCATGGAGTGCCGCGCTCCTTACGCCGAAGCGTTCCGCTGCGCGAAATCCGTGCTCACGACGGGCTTGCCGATTCCGCCAACAGCCTCGCCACCAGACCGCCCGGCTTAACCGTGATGTATCACTGCTCCACCATTACCGCTCCTATGACTTGCAGAGTCGTTCGATCGCAGTGTCTGCCCACCCAGTGGACCGCCAGGGAGCTAGCAATGGGATGCGTGGCTGCGGGCTACCTGAGCCCCGGCGGGCCGCAGATTGGCTAACAGCAGCGAACGCAGCGGCGGTTCGCGTGGTGTTCCCGGTCGGTTGCGGGGCCTGGGCGGACGGTTCGGATGGGGACTGGCCGACCAGGCCGTCTCGAGCCTGACCAACTTCGCCGTCTCCCTCTACATCGCCCGCACCCTCGGCGCCGTCCAGTTCGGCGCCTTCTCCCTGGCCTACGTCACCTACTCGTTCGTACTCAACGCCTCCCGCGGCCTGGCCACCGACCCCCTGACCGTCCGGTTCTCCGGCGTCCCCACCCCCGCCTGGAAAAAGGCCGTCGCCGCCTCCACCGGCACCGCCACCTCGGTCGGCCTGATTGCCGCCGTCGGCATGCTCACGGCCGGCCTCCTCCTCACCGGAACCGCCCGCTCCGCGTTCATCGCCATGGGCCTGACCATGCCCGGCCTCATGCTCCAGGACTCCTGGCGGTACGCCTTCTTCGCCCACGGCAAAGGCCACCAGGCCTTCCTCAACGACCTCATCTGGGCCCTGGCCATGGCCCCGGCCCTCGTCGCACTCAAAATCACCGGCCACGAAACCATCTTCTGGTTCGTCCTGGCCTGGGGAACCAGCGCCAACATCGCCGCCGCCGCCGGCCCGCTCCAAGCCCGCATCATCCCCGCGCTTACCCAAACCCGCACCTGGATCACTACTCACAAAGACCTCGCCCTCCGCTACCTCGCGGAGAACACGATCTTCAGCGGATCGGCGCAACTGCGGCTGACCTTCATCGGCGTCATCGCCGGGCTGGCCGCGGTCGGGTACGTGCAGTCCGCCCAGCTCGTGATGGGGCCGTTCGTTGCCGCGTTGATGGGGATCTCGCTGGTGACGGTTCCCGAGGCCGCCCGGGTGCTGAAGCACTCGCCTAAGCACCTGCGCCTGTTCTGCGTGCTGGTCGCCGCGGTGCTGGCGGTTGCCGGGGGGATCTGGGGCGTAGCCGCGCACTTCGTGATGCCACTCGGGATAGGCCAGCTAGCGCTCAAGTCGCTTTGGCGGCCGACCAATGAGCTGATCCTGCCGGTCACAGTGGCCGTGATGGGCACGTGCGTGACGGTCGGCGCCAGCGCTGGCCTGCGGGCGCTCGGGTCTTCGCGGCGCAGCTTGCGCGCGATGATCATTTCGTCGACGGTCACTGTTGTGGCCAGCGTCATCGGTGCGCTGCACGGTGGTGCGGTCGGCACGGTCAGGGGCACGGCGCTCGCGGGTGCGGTCGCCGCCGTGGTCTGGTGGTGGCAGCTCAAAGCCGCGCTGCGGGAGTCGCCCGCCACCAAAGAGGCCGCCGAGGCGCGGGCCGACAAATCCGCCGGCCGGCACCGGGCCCCAGAGCCAGCGCGCACCAAGCGCGTCCAGCAACCTGGGCCTGATCGGGAAGACCAGCCGATGCCGCGACCGACGGCGGATCTAGCTGACCGGTCGGTGCCGCGTTCGGAATTTCGTCCGGGGCCGCGTCCTGATGACCAGCCGGCGCAGCGTCCGGTTGATCGGCCTGGGGTCGGTCCGGATAGCCGCCCCGAACCGCGTCGGGAGGCCCAGCCGCCGGTGCGTCCGGTGGAACGGCCGCTCGCCAATCAGGACGGCCGGTCCGTGCCTCGTGTGGATGGTCGCCTGGCGCCGCGTCCGGATGGCCAGCTGGCGCCGCGTTCGCTGGATCGGCCTTTGGCGGATCAGGGTGATCGGTCGGTCTCTCGTGCGGATGGTCGCCCCGCACCGCGCCGGGAGGTCCAGCCGCCGGTGCGCCCGGTTGATCGGCCCGCCGCGCGTCTGGATGGACAGTCTGCGCCGCTTCAGAACGGTCGGCCGGCGTTGCGTCCGGATGGTCAGTCGGGGGCGCGTCCGCCAGATCGGCCGGCCGCGCGTCAGGAGGACTGGCCTCCGCATCGGCCGGCTCCTCGTCCGCTAGATCCGTCGGCGCCGGGTCAGAACGGTCGGCCCGGGTTGCGTCCGGATGGTCAGTCGGGGGCGCGGCCCGCGGATCGGCCGGCGGCGCGTCAGGATGACCGGCACCCGCATCGAGCCGCGTCGTCTCAGAATGGCCGATCTGGACCGCCTGCGGACGGACGGCCGGTGGTGCAGCCGCAGGATCGGCCGGCCGCCCGTGACGATGACTGGCCTCCGCGTCGACCCGCTCCACGTCCGCTCGATCGACCCGCGCCGGGTCAGGACGGTCGGCCGGCTCCGCGGCCGCCGGATCGGCCCGCAGCGCGTGAGGATGGCTGGCCTCCGCATCGGCCGGCCTCTCCGCCGCCAGATTGGCCCGCGCCGCGGCCGCCGGATCGCCCCGCAGCGCGTGAGGATGGCTGGCCGCCGCCGGATCGGCCCGCAGTTCGTGAGGATGTCTGGCCTCCGCATCGGCCCGCGCCGCGTTACGACGATCGGACCGGGCCGCGTCAGGATGGCCAGCGGACGCCGCGTCCACCGGATAGTCCTGGGCCGCGCCGGGATGGCTGGCTCCCGCCTCGTCCGGAGAACCGGCCGCCGCCGCAGTCGCAAGATCGGCCCGCGCCGCGTCCAGTCGGCCGTCCCGAGCCGAGTCAAAACGGACACCTTGAGCAGCCTCAGGATCGGCAGCCAGAGCCGGATCCTGACGATCGGCCCGCACCTGACGATCGGCCCGAGCCACGCCAGCCGGTGGCACGCCAGGCTGGCCAGTCGCAACCGCCTGAGCAGCTCTGGCCGGACGAATGGCGATCGTGACACCGGAACGGTCAGGCGAGGCCCGCCCGCACTTCACCCGCGGCTAACAACAGGAAGACTTCGCGTCAAATAGCACCTCAAAGGCTTCCGCTTAACGGAACGACGCACGGGATGGCACCGGACACGACAACAACCGTCACCGGAAGTGACCAGGGCACCCGCCACCACTACACAGTGAAGCTGACCGCGCGGGCAATCCCTGCATCGCCCGGCCTGAACGCACTAAATTGTCCTAACTCAGGTGAAACCGGGCGTTCTTCAACCAGGTGGCAGTGTTCCGCGATCGCCCCCTCAGCCGCTAGCCGAGCGGGAAGTTGGCGATGGTGCGCCACTGGCCCGGTGGGGTATCCGCGGTGCCAGGGCGGGGACCAGCCATCAGGATGACCTCGGCGGCGACCGCGTCGATAGGGAGGCTGGAGCGGACCGAATCGGCGGCGGCGCGCAGGTCGTCCGGCTGGCCCGAATGGCCTATGGTCAGGTGCGGGATCACCTCGGCATGCCGTCCCCCGTAGGGCGGGCAGGACGGAAACGCCCCGGACGCCAGGGCCGTCAGGGCGGTGAACGGCGCCGGGTCACGCGGACCGAGCCAGACGACTTCCTCGCCGAACCAGTTGACCCGGTCCAAAACGAATTCGAACGCCGCGACCGAAGCGAACAACGCGCCGAGCGAGCCCAGCAGTGACTCGGTGATCCCGGCAGCCGGAAGGAACGGGTACAGCACCGTGATGTGCGCCGGAACCCCGTCCCTCGCGGCTAGGTCCAGTCTGGCCCGGTGCCGGCCGACTGCCGGCTCGGCGGCGGGCACCGGCACGAGCAGCGCCGTCTCCCAAGCGGGACCGGCGCCTGCCGGGATCAGGTCTAAGGTCAACCCCGGGCTCTGATCGCCGGGCGCACGCTGCGGCCGCGCAACAGGCCGGACAGGCCATCGGTCAGCGCGCGCTGGTAGATCGGCATGAGCTCGGAGACCGCGTTGATGGCGTGGTCGATCGCCTTCTGGTCGTGCGCGGCGGACACGATGAAGGACGGTGCGAGGATGCCGCGCTCGATGAACTCCTGCAGCACCAGGGTGCGGAAGTCCTGGCTGGGCCGGCCTTCGGCATCGAGAGCGGCGTAGACGATGTTGCAGTCGCGGCCCTTGAGCTGGAAGTGCGCGGACAGGCCGGCCTCAGCGACGACCTGCTCTACGCCGCGCCGCAGTTCGCTGCCAATCCGGTGCAAACGCTCCGCAATGCTTTCCTCCTGATAGGTGTTAATAACCGCGAGCATGGCGGCCAGCGCCCAAGGTTGCCCGCCCGCGGTCTGCGAAAGCAAAAAGACGCGGTCGGCGTCGTCGACGAATCCGCCTAGGCGCATGACATCCGCCCGGCCGGCCAGCGCGGAGACCGGGAAGCCGTTGCCCAGCGCCTTGCCGAACACGCACAGGTCGGGCTTGATGTTGTAGACGAACTGGGCGCCGCGCTCGTGCCAGCGGAAACCCGTGATGATCTCGTCGAGGATCAGCAGCGCGCCGTTGGCGTCGCAGAGGCTGCGCAGGCCCGCGAAGTAGCCTTCGGTCGGCGGCTCGACGGTCTCGGCTTCCATGACCACCGCCGCGATCTCGCCTGGAAAGGCCTCGAACAGCCGGGCGAGATCGCCGAGGTCGTTGTAGTTGAACTGAACCGTGAGCCGCTCGGTAACCTTCGGGATTCCGGCCGACATCGGGGTGCTGGTGATGAACCAGTCGTCGACCGACAGGAACGGATGCTGGCGGCAGATCGCCACCATCTCCCGGTTGGTGTAGGCCCGGGCCAGGCGGACGGCCGCCGTGGTCGCATCGGAGCCGTTGATGCCGAACTTGACCATCTCGGCGCTCGGGATCAGGTCGACCAGGCGTTCGGCGGCTTCGAGTTCCATCCGGTGCGGCCGGACGAAGTTGATCCCGCCGCCGATGTGATCGCGGACCGCGCGCACCACCGGCTCGAAGCCGTGGCCGAGCGTGGCCGACCGCAGGCCACTCCCGAACTCGACGAACTCGTTGCCGTCGATGTCCCAGACCCGGCAGCCCGCGCCGCGGTCGATGATCGGCGCCATGTTTTCCGGATACTGATCGTCGCCCTTGGCGTAGGTGTGAGAGCCGCCAGGGATGAGCGCGTGTGCCGCTCGGGTATGAGCATTTGATTTGGAAAAATTTTGCGTCACTTTTTCACCTCAGCGGTCCAGGTTGATGTCATCGGGCGCACCTCATCAGCGCGCTGGCGGGCGGATGTCGGCAAAAGCAGGGCTGAAAGTGCGGCGAACTGAGCAGCCACCTGGTCCGCGAGTTCGCGGTTCCGTTCGGCTATAGCCTGCCTCAACTCGGCCGAGCGGCTGGTCAGGTCGGTGAACTGGGCGATCAGCCGGTCGACGTCGATCGCGGCCGCCTGCTGGGTGAACTCGGTCAGCCCCATGGCGGACATGAGCGTGTCGTGCTTGGCCGCATAGCCGAGCGAGATGGTGGGCTTGGCGAGCCTGAGCGCGCAGATGACGTTGTGGTACCGGGTAGCGATGACCGAGCCGGCCGGTGCCATCGCTTCCACCAGGTCGCCGAACGACTCAACCGGCGCGGCGGTGACCTGATCAGGGGCCAGGTCGGGCCTGCGGACAGGGACCCGCGCCAGGATCTCCTGAATTACCTGGTCATCGCTGCCCTTGGTGTCGCCGACGAAGAGCCTGACCTGATGGCCGGTGTCGGCTAGCCAGAGGACGAAGCGAGTCACCGAGTCGACGTAGGAGGCGTAGATCTGGGCGGCCTGACCGCGAGTCTCATTGTTGCCGTGGAAGTCCATCACCCCGACGCCGACGATGTGCGGATCGCCCGGGTTGTCGGCGGCGGCGGGCAGGCCGAACGCCAGGTCCGGGTAGATGCGCTCCATCGCCGGGTCACCGCGCCGCAGCCGCATCGCGGCCATCGAGCCCGCGTCCCGGTAGGAGACGTAGTGCGCGAGCCTGGCGGCGCTGTGGTACAGCCACCTGATCAGCGGCTGCCTGATCACGTTGGCGCCCACCGAGGCCAGCGCGACCTTGGTGCCGAACACCCGCCCGGCGACGCTCATCACGAACATCGCGTAGGGAGCGCCGAATGCGCGGAGCGGAAGCGTCGTCTCCAGGACTCCCATGCCGGGAACGATGACGATGTCGTGGCGGCGAACCCAGGCCGCGATGCGCACGACGTCGATGACCTTGCCGAAACTCTTCAGCGCCGCCGCGACCGGGCCGCGATGCTGCTTTTTCCTGGTGAAGTACCAGAACAGCGGCTCCGCCTCGAGGCCGTAGCGGCGCTGGAGCCGTTCCGGGCCGGTGCACATGGCGTCGATGATCGCGTCCGGGTGGGCCGAACGCAGGTAGCCGAGCATCGACTCCATCGAGGCATCGTTGCCGATGTTGCCAGAGCCGAGATAGCCGTACAGCCCGATGCGGGCTGGCTTGGGGCGCCCTCCACGGCGCCCCACGCTAGCCGGATTGAGCCGGCGGCCTTTCGACGCCCACCGCGGCGTGGCCGGTCGGCGGGCGGTCACGCTAACCTGCCTTCCCGGGTGGCGACGAGCGCGTCGACCGAAATATCGGGAACCTGCGGAGCGGTGGTGAGGCCGACGAATTTTCGGTGCGTCGTAAAGGCACGGCTCGCGGCCCACTGCCGAAGGTAGCCGTAGCATTCGCGGCGTTCCGCTGGGGTCAGCGGAGAGCGCCTGATCGCGCTGACGAAGCCCCAGATGTATTCGGAGTACAGCCGGACCGCCGGATTGCGCAGCCTGCTCTGCCGCCGGGGGTCGAGGTTGACGCACCAACTGTGCACAGAACGGAACGCGCGGGCGGCCCGGTTCGGATGATCACGTCTGAAGTAGAGCCACTCTGGTATGTGGTAGAAAGCTCCGTGGAGGGCTATTTCGCAGACGAGAGTGCGATCCGCCCGGTAGTAGCTGCCATTGAGTGGCGTCCGGCGGAGCACGCTCGTTCTGATGATGCCGCCGTCGTCATCGCCTCCGGCGCCGAACAGGAGGCTGCGGAAGCGTTCTGGCGCTGAGGGCGAGCCGGTGGCGTGCGGGTAGGGCACCGCTCTGGTGACCTCGCGCGCATCGTTGATGATCGCGGTCCAGGAGTGCGCGAGCACAATCTCCGGGTGCGCGTCGAGCGCGTCCACGCACACTTTGATGAGGTCGCGGGCGTAGAGGTCGTCGTCGGACGCCCACTTGAACAACTCGCCTTTCGCCTCGTGAACGAGGACGTTGTGATTCGGTGCGAGGCCGAGGTTCTGCGGCTGGCGGAGATGGCGGACGCGGGAGTCCTGCCTGGCGTACTGGCGGCAGATGTCGGCGGTGCTGTCGGTCGACGCGTTGTCGGAGATGATCAGCTCGAAGTCCTCGTAGCTCTGGCCCAGCAGCGCGTCGAGGGCCTCGGCGAGGTACTGCTCGCCGTTATAGCAGGGAAGTCCGATGGTCAGGCGGGGTGCCTTGGTCATAGCTCTCCCCTTGGATCGAGTTCGGTTCGCAGGCCGGTGGCCGGGCCCGGGCGGAGCGCAGCGGGCTGGCGAGCTTTGGTTCTGACGGTCTGGCTGGCTTTGGTGCCCGGCGGAAGGCGGTGCTTGCCGGGCTTATTGCCGGTCAGTGCCAGTTGGGCCACGCCTGATTCGCGCAGCGCCAGGTGGAGCTGGAACCACCAGATGGCCGCGCCGATCAGCGTCGCGACCGCGCCGCCTCCGACCGCGCCGATGGCGCCCCATTCAGCCGCGCCGGCCAGCGTGAAGACGATGTAGAGCGCCGAGGTGATCACCTCGGCGCGCAGGCTCCGCCGGGATGATCCGAGCGCTCGCAGGCCAGCTATGGCTCCGGCGGTAACGCAGGCGCCGATAACGGCCGCGGTCAGCGGCAGTACCAGCGGGTACGTCGGCCGCCAGATGCTGTGAAGCAGCCATTGGCCTAGCCCCCTGGGCAGCGCGGCGTAGAGTATGCCGCCCCACGCGCACGCGCCGATCGACAGCCCGATGGCCAGCAGGACGCAGAACAGGCGCAGGTGGCGGGGGGAGTGGCGCAGCACCCTGGCCGCTTCGGGCACCGTGACCAGAGAGATCCCGCCCATGATCACGAAGAGGGGTCCCATCAGGGTGCTGGCGGCCTGGACGGCACCGACGGCGGCCAAGGTGGCGAAGATGGCGAGCCCGTAGGCGCGCACCTGCCCGGAGAAGCTGTTGAAGGACTCCTCCACCATGTACCGGATCGCGAGGTCCTTGTGGGTGGTGATCCAGCGGCGGGCGTGGGTGATGCGGGGGATGATGCGGGCCTGCAGGGGTCCGATTATGGCGGCGATGGTAGCGCTGGCTCCCCAGGCCAGGACGAACCAGAAGATGGTTTGGTGACCGGTGATCTTGAGTGCGATCAGGGCCGGGGCCAAGGCGATGGCCCAGATGAGGTCGTTGAGGAAGGCCTGGTGGCCTTTGCCGTGGGCGAAGAAGGCGTAGCGCCAGGAGTCCTGGAGCATGAGGCCGGGCATGGTCAGGCCCATCGCGATGAACGCGGAGGCGGCGGTTCCGGTGAGCAGGAGGCCGGCGGTGAGCATGCCGACGGAGGCGATCAGTCCCACTGAGGTAGCGGTGCCGGTGGAGGCGCTCACAGCGCGTTTCCAGGCGGGGGTGTCGACGCCGGAGAACCGGACGGTCAGGGGATCGGTGGCCAGGCCGCGGGAGGCGTTGAGTACGAACGAGTAGGTGACGTAGGCCAGGGAGAAGGCGCCGAACTGGACCGCGCCGAGGGTGCGGGCGACATAGAGGCTCACCGCGAAGTTGGTCAGGCTGGAGACGGCCTGATCGGCCAGTCCCCATCCGAACCGTCCGCCCAGGCCCCGCAACCGACCGGGAACGCCACGCGAACTACCACGCGAAGCTGACGGAGCGACGCCCGCGCCGGTCCACGCGCTCTGCGCTACCTCGGTCTCGTCGTTTTCACTGGCCTCGTCCGGCCGCACTTCCCAGCCGACCGCTCGCCACGGGCCGAATGGAGTTGTGGGCGGATCGTAGACGGGGTCATGGGCGGCAGCCGCGCGCTCGACCCGCACCGCCACCCCCAAACTCGGCACCAGCTAGGGCAGAGCTGGGCGACCCTGCGACTACTAGACCCCGGCCGTTCGATCCGTGATACAAGCCCGAGGAATTCTCATAAATACCGGTTAACCCGGCATGTTTGGCAGCGATGTGCGGATAGTACCCCTCAATCAGTGTTAGGCAAACATTCCGCCCGTCGGTCAGCTGATGGTGGCAACTGACGGTTTTCGCCTGCGAAGTATCAAAACCAGCGATCGGCGTCTCTCATGGACGCGATCTGACTCCCGAGATGCGCTCGATGAGCCGAATCGCTGAATAGGAAGGCTATATCTGGCATGACGGATATACCTGCGTCGCCGACGGGGAAGGCCCCCGGAGCCGACGGCGCAACGACCGGCTTTGATGCCCTGATCCTCGACGCGGGGAGCAGGCAGAGCCTAGTCGCCGCGCGCAGTCTCGGCCGCGCCGGACTCCGGCTGGCGCTAGGCGAATGCTTCGCCGAATGCGATCCCGACCTGCCCGTGATCGGGTTCAAGTCGCGCTATTGCGCTCGCAGCGTGGTGCTGCCCAGCTACGCCACGGACGCCGAGGCGTTCGCCACCGGAGTGATCGAGTTCGTCAGCGAGCACCCGACCAGGGTCGTCATCCCCGGGTCGGACGGCGCCATCGCGGCCTTGATGCCGGTCAGGGAGCAACTGGCCGCGCTCGGCAGCACGCTCGCGCTGGCAGCCGAAGCCGAACTCAAGATCGCCAACGACAAGGACCTGACGCTGGAGATCGCTCGGGGACTCGGCATTGACTACCCGAAGTCGATGGTGATCAGCGACGTTGATGAGATCCCCGAGTTGCTGGCCGGATTCGACTTCCCGATCGTGCTCAAGCCCACGACCTCGTGGGCCCCGAACTCGACCGTGCGCCTGCAGGCGGTCGAAGTGATTGACGAGGCCGAAGCGCGGACCGCGATCGACAGGCTCCTCGGCGCTGGCGTGCACGTTGTGGCTCAGCAGTGGGTGGGCGGCGATCGCGAGGCCTTCATGATGTTCGTGGTGGATGGGGAGGTCCACGCATCGATTGCCCAGGTGGCGCACCGCACTACCCCTGCGCTCGGCGGCGCCTCGGTAATCCGCGAGAGCACGCCGATGCCACCCGAGATCTACGCGTCATCGGTAAGCCTGGTTAAGGCCATCGGCCTCGATGGCCTGTGCGAGGTCGAGTACCGGCGGGACCTCAGCAATCACCCGTACTTGATGGAGATCAACGCCAGGCTCGCCGGGACGCTCGAGAACGCCGTGCGAGCCGGGGTCGATTTCCCGCTCCTGCTGTGGCAGTGGGCAACCGGTCAGCCGGTCGACCGGATCGACAGCTACCGGACCGGGGTCAGGTCGAGGTGGCTTCGCGGTGACATGCGCTGGCTCAGGGACAACTCCAGGCGGGCCGGCCGTCCCGACAGCCTGCCGAAGGGCCGAGCGCTGTGGACCTTCGCCACCGAGTTCATCAGAACGCGGCACTACGACTGCCTCGACCTAGGCGACCTCGGACCGTTCTTCGCCGAGGCGCGAATCACGCTGGCGTCAGTTAGAAGATCACGAGCCGCGTCGCCCGCCGCTGGCGGCGCCGCCTACAAGGGGGCGAATGATGTCGGATGAGGATGAGAAGGTCCTTATCATCGGGGCCGGGCCGTTCGGGCTCTCGATCTCGGCGCACCTAAGTGCGCTCGGCCTAGCACACCGCGTCATCGGCAAGACGATGGACACCTGGGAAGCGCACATGCCGGTCGGCATGAACCTGAAGTCAGAGCCGTACGCTTCCGGCATTGCCGCGCCATCGGGCAGTTACGACGTGGCCGAGTACTGCAGGCAGCACGGATTGCCGTACGTCAATCGAATCGGACCGGTCTCGCTCGAGCGGTTCACCGGTTATGCCGGCTGGTACGCCAAGGAGCTCGCTCCCGATGTCAGCGACGTAAACGCCACGCTGGTCAACCAGACCGGCGACGGCTTCGGCGTGGCGTTCGCTGAGACGGAGTCGCTGACCGCCAAGAGCGTCGTGGTCGCCACCGGCGTGCTGCCACATGCCCACGTGCCTGCCGAACTGGCTGGCCTGCCGTCCGACCTGCTGTCACACTCGGCCGACCACCGCGATCTGAGCGTTTTCAAGGGCCGCGAGGTCGCAGTGGTCGGAGCGGGCCAGTCCGCCCTGGAGATGGCGGCTCTGCTGCACGAGGCTGGCGCCAACACGACGCTGATCGTGCGGGCGCCGAAGGTCGCCTGGGTGGATCCGAACCCGGAGCAGATCAGCGGGCTCGGGCATATCCGTCGGCCCACGACGAAGCTGTGCGAAGGCTGGCACTGCGCTGTGTGGAACTCGCCCGACGCGTTCCGCTTGCTGCCAAGGGACATGCGGGTAACTAAGGCGAGGACGGTACTCGGGCCAGCCGGCGCCGCCTGGCTGAAGAGTCGCGTCGAAGGCGTCGTCGAGGTGCTGGGTGGCTGCCAGGTGGTCAAGGCCGTGCCAATCGGATCCAGGGTGCGCCTTGAACTCGACGGCGAGCGGCAAGCCCTTGAGGTCGACCATGTGATCGCTGGCACCGGCTTCCGCATCGACCTCGGCAATCTCGGCTTCCTGCCCGCTGAGCTAAGGGCGAAGATCGAGACGCTGAACGGCTTCCCGGTGCTCTCACGCGCCTGCGAGTCGTCGGTTCCCGGCCTGTACTTCGTTGGCGCAGCAGCCGCGGTCAGCCTCGGTCCCTCCCAGCGATTCCTGGCTGGCACGCACAACAGCGTGCGGCAGCTGACCAAGTCTGTGGCTCGCCGTCACGCCACGACTAGCGCTGAGACGGCAGATAGGCGTATCACAGCCGCCCAGTAATCCCTCCTATGTACGCGGGCCGCGGCACCATATGTGCGATCTTCCCGCACAGCAGCCCGATACCGAACGAGGTGGGTGTTTTGGACCTGAAGACGCTGCTCTTTGCCGTGCGGCGGCACAAGGCCATCTTCGGCGTTCTCTTCATGCTCGGGCTGGTCATCGGCATCGCTTTCACCGTGATCAAGCCGCCGTTGCTGGCCAGCAAGGTGCTCGTCGTGATCCCTGGCACCCGCTACATCCAGACCCAGGCGGTCATCGCCGCCAGTGATCCGGTGCTGCTCGGCGCTGCCCGCAACCTGCATCCGGTTCTCCCGCTCGAAACGCTGCGGCATCTGGTCAAGGTCACCACCGTCACCTCGACCGTGCTGTCCATCACGGCGCTCGGCAAGACGGCCAGTCAGGCGCAGGAGACCGTGAACGCCGTCGCTGACAGCTATGTGGACTTCGTTCAGTCGCCGAAGAGCCCAGGCGGCAAGACCACAGCCGAGGTTCTTGAGAACGCCACTCCGGCGATCGGACCGACGCTGCCGGTGCGCGCGACCGAGACTGGCGGGCTCGGGGGCTTCGCGGGCGCGCTGATCGGGATTATCGTCGTGGGCGCAATCGGCCGTACCGACCGGCGACTGCGGGAACGCGACGAAATCGCCGCCGCGATCGGAGCGCCGGTGCTCGCCTCGCTCCCGGTCGCCCACCCGTCCGACCCGGGCGGCTGGGCTCGTCTGCTCGCGAGCTACGAGCCGACGATCACCCACGCCTGGAGCATGCGCAAGGCACTGCGACAGCTCGGCCTTACCGAGGGCCGTTCGGTTGGCCAGCCTCGGGTAAGCGTCGCGATCGTCTCGCTGTCATCGGACCGGCGGGCCCTCGCACTCGGTCCGCAGCTAGCGACCTTCGCCGCCACGCTCGGGATTCCGACCAAGCTGGTCGTCGGCCAGCAGCAGGAATCCGGGTACACGGCGGCACTGTCGGCGGCGTGCACGATGACCTCGACCGCGCTATCCGACCAGTCGAACCGGCTGCAGTTCGCTACCGACAGCAGCGACGAATCCGACCGGTACGCCCCGGCGGCGCTGACGGTGATCGTCGAAGTGGTGGACAGCAGGGAGCCCAGGTTCAGTCACCGGTCAAGGGCATCGGCGACCGTGCTCGGCGTGACGGCTGGCGCAGCGACCGCTGAGCAGCTAGCCAGGGTGGCGGTCAGCGTCGCCGCGGACGGCAGGGATATCACCGGTGCCCTGGTAGCCAACCCGCTGCCTTCCGACCGCACCACCGGCAGCCTGCCGCAGTTCAGCCAGTCTCAGCGGCGCCGTGGTCCGGCCCACACCAAGCAGCAGCACGGCCGCGGCAGTGGCAATGCCGTGGAGACGCAGCGGTGAGAGGGCAAGCCCGGCATCGCACCGCAGCGCGGGCGTGGCCGCGCAAGTCGCTCATCGCTCACCGGAGGCCGGCGTGAGGGTTCTGGTGGCGCATAACCGGTACCGGTCCTCGGCACCGAGCGGGGAAAACCGGGTCGTCGATAACGAACGGGAAGCACTAACCGCCCGCGGCCACGAGGTCATCAAGTTCGAA
>DASYAT010000240.1:0-10414 GCA_036501205.1 Streptosporangiaceae bacterium
CACCGGCCAGACGATCCACGTCAATGGCGGCGCTTATCTGACCCGCTGACGATGCACCCGGCCTGCCTGCAAAGGATGACCTTCGGGGATAACGCCCAGTTTTCTTTGGGAGAAAGATTTGCGGCGGGGGAGCGGAGCACCCGAAGCACCCAGAGCGACTGCCGTCCCGGGGCGGCTCACGGCCACCGCCCGCATCGATCCGGCCTGGTCGCGGCGGCCCTGATCATCCGGACCAGCGCCCGAGGCCAGCCCGCAGTCGAAACACCGAGCGACTGCCGTCCCGGGCCGCTCAGGCCGCCGCCCGCATCGATCCCCCGTCAGGCCGCGGTGTCCGCCCTGATCATCCGGACCAGCGCCCGCAGGCCCGCCTGCAGTTCCTGATGATCGCTGAGCCCGTCGAGCGTGGCCTCGATCCGGCGCGTCATCGCCTCGACCTTGCGGCCGAGTTCGTCCGCTCGTTCCCTGGCCGCCTGCCGGTCGGCCGCCTGCGCGTCTTCCAGTCGCGTCACGTCGGCGACCAGTCGCTGCTGGGCGTGAGTGAGATCCCCGGTCAACCGGGCGGTCGTGGCCCTGAGTTCGTCGGCCGCCGTCCGGCTGGCCTGGGGGAGTTGCTCGTTGAGCCGCCTGACCGTGCCCCTCAGGTCTTTCAGTTCGGACCTCAGTGCCACTACGTCATCGCGCGGAAACCTGGCCTCTCGCGACAACTCGCCGATCCGCCGGCGCAGGTGCGAGAAATAAGCGACGGCCGGCCTGATCGCCGCCGAGAACAAGTAGAACCCCGCGAAGTAGTATCCCGCCGTCTCTCTCGCCAGGAGGCCGATCAAGCCAGCGCCGATCGCGGTCACCAGATGCCCGCCGAGCGCGAACCAGAGCATCCGGCGCCTGATCCGCCTGGCCTCGGCTCCCTCGGCCGGCTCGACGTGAATGCCACGCCGCCGCGAGGCGTCGATCTCGGCGAGCACCTGCCGCGCCCCGAAATACAGGTTCCACGGCGCCGACACCAGCACGATCAGCCAGCCAAGCGCCGCCGCCCCGGCGGCGATCAACACCAGCGTGCTCAGCTTGACCCCGGCCAGGTGCGCGAGCCAGGTGATCAGCAGCGCGACCGCAGTCCCGGCCGCCAGCGCCGCCCACCACTTCACCACGCCGGAATCATGCGATTCATCAGTCATGATCCGACCCTAGAAAACCACGCTGTCCGGCAAATCCGCTCAGCTACTCACCCCGCCCTGAGTATTACTCACAAGTAACTTGCGCGCGCTGGCTGACCGAAGGCCCGTCCGGCAGATGAATGCGCATATTCATCCTCGAAAAGCCGGATGAAAGCGCATATTCATCCGTTCCCGGAACGTGACATGGCGGGCCGGCGGGTAACTTTCCGGCTCTGAATTACACCTATGTAGTTCAGAGCCCGTGAGGGAGAATCGCCGGGTGGAAGCGACAGTGACCGGGCCGGAGTCGGGTGACGCGTTCGGGCAGGCGCTTCTTGACCTGACGGCCGGGTCCGCCGGTTCGGCCGTCATTGAACGTGACGACGGCTGGGTGAGCGCCGAAGGCCTGGACTACCTGGAAGCCCCGGACGGGCCGGACCTCTGGGCGGTCGACCGGGCCGTCGGCCGGGTACTCGACATCGGCGCCGGAGCCGGTCGCGCCAGCCTGCTGCTGCAGGACCGGGGCCAGGAAGTGCTGGCCCTGGACACCTCGCCGGGCGCAGCGCGGGTCTGCCGGCAGCGCGGCGTGCGGGAGGTCTACTGCGGCTCGGTGCGGCAAGCGGTCGCGGACGGAATGGCCGCCAGCTTCGACTCGGCGCTGCTGATCGGCAACAATCTCTCGTTGTTCGGCTCACCAGAACAGGCGATCCCGTTCCTGGCGGCCCTCGCGGACCTGCTGCGCCCCGGCGGAGTGATCGCGGGGACGTGCCTCGACCCGTCCGGCACCACCAAGCGGGTCCATCTGGACTACCACGAGCGGAACCGCCGCCAGGGCCGGCCAGCCGGCCAGCTGTCATTCCGGGTCCGATACGAACGGCTGGCCAGCGACTGGTTCGACTGGCTGCTGATGTCGCCGGCCGAACTTGCCGAGATCGCCCCACCCGCCGGCTGGCAACTCACCGAAGTCCACCCGTCCGGCGCCCGCTACGCAGCCGTCCTCAAGAGACTCTGACTGACGCCGCTGGCGCGCCAGTCCTGCCCGGCATCGCCTCGACCCGCTCAGCTTTGCACTTTACATAATGTACATTATCGGCGCTTGGATAATGCCTGATCGTGCGTGCGGGCGGGTCTGTCTGCAAATGCGCTTATAGGGTGGGAGATGCTGATTGCGGCCTGAGGCTGGAGGCAAGTGGTGGCTCCTGAGATTGATCTGATCGACGCTGACCTTTACCAGCGCGGCGGGCCTCCGCATGATCAGTTCGGCTGGCTGCGGCAGAACGCGCCGGTGTACTGGCACGCCGACGGCGGCCAGGACGACTGGCCCGGGTTCTGGGCGGTGACCGGGCACGAGGACATCACCCATATATCCCGGCACCCCGAGCTTTTCTCCTCGTCCCGGCGCCTGGTGCTGTTCCCCGAGGTGCCAGAGGAGGCAAGGGCCGCGTCGCGGCAGATGATGCTGAACATGGACCCGCCCCAGCACACCAGGCAGCGGGCCTTCGTCAACCGGGGGTTCACGCCGAGGATGATCGGCCAGCTTGAAGCGCACATTGAGGAGATCTGCCGCGCGCTGCTCGACAAGCTGCAGCGGAACGGCGGGGCCGGGACGTCCGACTTCGTCACCGACATCGCGGCGCCGCTCCCCCTGCACGTGATCTGCGAATTGGTCGGCGCCCCCGAGAAAGACCGGGACCGGATCTACGAGCTGTCCAATCACCTGGTCGGTTCCGATGACCCGGAGTTCCAGGGTCCGGTCGGCGAGCGGCTGCAGCAGACGGCTGCGGCCGAGATCTACGGCTTCGCGCACGAACTGGCCGAGCGCCGCCGCGCCGAGCCGGCCGACGACATCGTCACCAAGCTGCTGCAGCCGGACGAGAACGGCGAGGAGCTGACGAGCCACGAGTTCGACGTGTTCTTCCTGCTGCTGACCGTGGCCGGGAACGAGACCACGCGAAATGCCGCCTCGGGCGGGATGCTGGCCTTCTTCGAGCACCCTGACCAGTGGCAGCGGCTCGTCGGCGATCCTTCGCTGATCCCGACGGCCGCCGAGGAGGTGGTCCGCTGGGTGAGCCCGGTCAACATGTTCCGGCGGACGGCGACCAGGGATCTCGAGCTGGGCGGCCAGCGGATCGCCGAGGGCGACAAGGTGGTCGTGTTCTACGCCTCAGCCAACCGGGACGGCAAGGTGTTCGACCGCGCCCAGGAATTTGATATCGGCCGCGACCCCAATCCGCACATCGGCTTCGGCGGCGGCGGGCCGCACTTCTGCCTCGGCCGGCACCTGGCCGCGCTGGAACTGCGGATCCTGCTGCGGGCGCTCACCGAGCGGATGCCCGGGCTCGCGCTCGACGGCGAGGTGTCGCGGCTGCGGTCCAACTTCGTCAACGGCATCAAGCACCTGCCGGTGCGCTGGTAGCCGCCCGGCCAGCTGGGTTGGTCAGCTCGGGCAGGGCGCGATATCCGGAGCGAATCCCGACTCCGTCCCCGAGATCCTTGCGCCGTCTGTATTGGTGTATTCATCGGAAATGTAGCCTCCCGAGGTCAGCTGGTCCCAGACGGAGCTGGAATGGCCCTCGGAGTTGGTCGTGAACGCGCCTTCGGTCTGGCAGAGAATCGAGAGCGGATCGCCGTCAGTCAGGTCTCCGACGACCTGGTAGGTGTCCGCGGGACCTGAGTGGACGTTGAGGCCGCAGGTATTGTCCGCCCGGCAACTGTGGATGACCTTGTAAATGGTCACTGGCGTCAGATCGGGGGTCGGCGCCGGATCCGGATTGGGCGCTGGAGCTTGCGTCACGGTCGTCGTCGGTCCCGGGACGGTCACCGTCTGTACGGGCGTGACGGGCGGCGAGACTGTTAGTTGCACCGAGGCGGTCGTGTCGCCTATCTGGGCGGTGATGTAGGTGCTTCCGGTGCCGGTCGCGGTGACGGTGCCGTCCGGGCCGACGACGGCGACGGATGAATCGGCTGACGCCCAGCTGGCGCCGGCCAGGATCTTCTGCGTGACGGCGGATCCGTTCGAGCCGAGGCCGGTCAGGAGCAGGTGGACGGTGTGGTGCTGAGCCATCTTGACCGTGGCCGGGGTGATCCTCAGCGACCTGATGCCGGCCGCGCTGGGCGAGTTTGCACTCACGGGCAGCGTCGTCGTCGGCCGGTGGCCGATGATCTGCGTGGCGATCACCCCCGCGGCGATGACGACGGCCGCTGCCGCCGCGATCGCGGCCAGGAGGCCGCGCCGGCGGGGCTTGCCGGGCGCCGGAGGCACCGGGCTCATGACCGGGCCTATCGCTGGGACCGGGCTGGCGGCTGGGACGGGGGTGGCGGCTGGGCCGGGCCGGCGCTGGCGGTAGCCGGGATCTGGCCGCATCATGGTGTCGGCTTCGTTGGCGGCGACCGCGCCTCCGGCCGCGATCGCGGGGGCAACGTCCTGCGTCGGAAGGCTGGCGACCTCGGTCTCCCGGCGCGGGGTGACCCGTCGCTGAGCCGGGGCGAATTCTGGTGCCGCCATCGGCGCCAGCGCGGGCAGGCCGTCGAGCGATGGCTCAATCTCGGCCAGGGCAACCTCCACCTCGGCCGCGGAACGGGGGCGATTGGCCGGGTCCTTGGCCAGCAGCGAGTCGATCAGCGCCCAGAGCCGGGGCGGCGCGTACGGGATGGGCGGCGGCTCGGCGGTCAGGTGGCGGTGCAGCACGGCTAGGGCGTGCCCGCCAGCGAACGGCGTCCGGCCAGCGAGCATTTCGTACAGGACGATCCCGGTCGAGTAGAGATCGGCGGCCGACGTTGCGGCGTCGTGGTCGGCGATCTCCGGCGCGATGTACTCGGGTGTTCCGATCACGCTGCTCAGCCTGGTCAGCGACCCGCCGTAGGTCAGGCGGGCGATGCCGAAGTCGGTCAGCTTGATGTGCGGCCGGTCACCGCTGGTGTCGACCAGCAGGTTCTCTGGCTTGACGTCCCGGTGCACGATTCCGGCCTCGTGCACCGCGGCCAGGCCGTTGAGGAGCTCACGGCCGTAGCGGACGGCTTCGGCCGGCGCCAGCGTGCCCTTGGCCGTGAGCTCGCGCCGCAGGTCCAGGCCGTCAATCAGCTCCATCACGATGGCGAGCGTCTGGCCCTCGACGACCAGGTCGATGACGCGAGCCACATTCGGGTGCGAGGTCGAGAGCAGGATCGAGCGCTCCCGGAAGAACCTGGCGACAATATCGGGATCAGAGAGCAACTCCGGCTTGAGCAGCTTCACCGCTACCGGCGCGCCGTTCTCTCTGATGCTGCCGCGGAACACCTGGCCCATGCCGCCGCGGCCGATTTGCTCGCCGATTGTGTACTTACTGCCGAGCAGCTGGTCCATGGGCTCCCCTCCCCGCACCAGCCATTCAGCGCCCGTATTGTCGCTGACGTTATTGCCCGGGCACTGAATTGGCTTTTCAGCAATAAGATGCCCTGCCAGGGCGCGCTGATACAACCGGGGCTGGGGAGGATGCTTAGGTTGCTACGCCGCCGCCACCTGACTTAGGTCACGGGCAGGTCATAAATGATTCAGCGTCACCGCATCAGCCCGACCCGACTACAACCGGGGCCGGGGAGCATGGTTAGGTGGCTACGCCGCCGCCAGGCGGCCGGGCGCAAAATTTTCCCCTTATTTATTGGTTATTTATTGTTTTCAGACCGGAACGTCGATCTCGGCGGTGGCCTGGGCGAACTGCGCGGCGTAGAGGCGGGCGTAGGCGCCGTCGGCGGCGAGCAGTTCGAAGTGGTCGCCCTGCTCGACGATCTCGCCGTGCTCCATGACCAGGATCGTGTCGGCGTCGCGGATCGTGGAAAGCCGGTGCGCGATGACGAAGCTGGTGCGGCCCTGGCGCAGCGAGTTCATCGCCCGCTGGATCAGCACCTCGGTCCTGGTATCCACCGACGAGGTCGCCTCGTCCAGGATCAGGATCGCGGGCCTGGCCAGGAACGCCCGGGCGATCGTGATCAGCTGCCGCTCCCCCATGCTGACGTTCGAGCCGTCTTCGTCGATGACCGTTTCGTAGCCATCTGGGAGCATCTGGACGAAACGGTCGACGTAGGTTGCCTTGGCGGCCTCGATGATGTCCTCGCGGCTCGGGTTATCCGCGCCGTAGGCGATATTGTCGGCGATCGTGCCGCCGAACAGCCAGGCGTCCTGCAGCACCATGCCGGTCAGCGACCGCAGGTGCTCGCGGCTCATGTCGGCGATGTCGACGCCGTCGAGCGTGATCGAGCCGCTGTCCACCTCGTAGAACCGCATCAGCAAGTTGACCAGCGTGGTCTTGCCCGCGCCGGTCGGCCCGACGATCGCGACCGTCTGCCCCGGCTCGACCGACAGCGACAGGTCCTCGATCAGCGGCACCTCTGGCTTGTACCGGAACGACACGTCGTTGAACGAGACCTTGCCGTCTACCTGCTCTGGCCTGTCCGGCTCGGCCTTGTCTGGTTCCTGCTCGTCGGCGTCCAGGAGCGCGAATACCCGCTCGGCCGAGGCGACGCCGGACTGCAGCAGGTTCGCCATGCTGGCGACCTGCGTTAGCGGCTGGCTGAACTGCCGCGAGTACTGGATGAACGCCTGCACGTCGCCGATCGACAGCGCGCCGGTGGCCACGCGCAGCGCGCCGACCACGGCGACCAGCACGTAGTTCAGGTTGCCGATGAACATCATCGCGGGCTGGATCGTGCCGGAGATGAACTGCGCGCGGAAGCTGGACTGGTACAGCTTCTCGTTGTGCTCGCTGAACGTCTCCAGCGAGGCCTGCGACTGGCCGAAGACCTTGACCAGCGAATGACCGGTGAAGTGCTCCTCGATATGGCCGTTGAGCTTGCCGGTCGTTGACCACTGCCTGATGAACTGCGGCTGGGCCCGCTTGCCGATCCGCATGACGAGCAGGACCGCGACCGGAACGGTGACGACCGCGATGATCGCGAGCAGCCAGGAGATCCAGATCATTACGGCGAGGACGCCGACGATCGTGAGCAGCGAGATGACGACCTGGCTCATGGTCTGCTGCAGGGACTGGGCCAGGTTGTCGATGTCGTTGGTGACCCGGCTCAGGATCTCACCGCGTGGCTGCCGGTCGAAGTAGCTCAGCGGCAGCCTGGACAGCTTCGTCTCGACCTGCTCGCGGAGCGAGAAGACGGCCTTCTGCACCATCTTGTTGACGGCCCGGGCCTGGATGGCGGCGCAGAGCGCGGAGGCCGCGTAGATCAGCGCGACGATCAGCAGCGTCTTTCCGACCTGGTCGAAGTTGATGCCGTGGCCCGGGTTCAGGTTCAGCGCGCCGATCAGCTTGGCCTGGGTCGTGTGGCCGGTTGCGCGCAGGTGCGCGACGAACTCGGCCTTGGTGACCCCGGCCGGGATCTGGCTGCTGAGAAAGCCGTCGAAGATCAGGTTGGTGACGTTGCCGAGCACCTTCGGGCCGATCACCGAGAACGCGACGCTCAGGGTGCCCATCCCCAGCGCGCCGATCATGAGAGCGCGCTGCGGGGCGAGCATCCGCAGCAGCCGCTTGCTCGATCCGCTGAAGTTCAGCGCCTTCTGGGTGGACATGCCGCCCATGAAGCCCATCGGCCCGCGTCCGCCGGGTCCGAACCCGGAGTTGGGCCGCAGGTCCCGCTTCGGGGTAACCCGCTCCCCCGCGCCTGCTTCCCCGTTAACAGCCTGGCCGTCGCTCTCCGCGACATGGCCGTTCGGCGATTGCCCGTTCTCGGCGGGCGCCCCGTCCGGCTCGCTCACGCTGCTGCCTCCTGCTCGGTCAGCTGGGAGAGGACGATCTCCCGGTAGGTCTCATCGGTTCGCATCAGCTCGTCGTGGGTGCCCTGGGCGACGATCCGGCCCGCTTCCAGCACGACGATCTTGTCGGCGTTCCTGATCGTGGCCACCCGCTGGGCGACGATCAGCACCGTCGCGCTGGCGGTCTCCTGGGCCAGAGCGGCTCGCAGCGCGGCATCCGTGGCGTAGTCCAGCGCCGAGAACGAGTCGTCGAACAGGTAGATCTCGGGTTCGTGGGCGATGGCCCGCGCGATCGCCAGTCTTTGGCGCTGCCCGCCGGACACGTTCGTGCCGCCCTGGGCGATCGGGGCGTCGAGGCCGCCTTGCATCTGGGCCACGAAGTCGCGGCCCTGCGCTGTCTCCAGCGACCGCCACATCTCGGCGTCGGTGGCCTGCGAATTGCCGTAGCGCAGGTTCGACGCGACCGTCCCTGAGAACAGGTAGGGCCGCTGCGGAACCAGGCCGATCAGGTCCGATAGCGCGGCCGGGTCGTAGTCGCGGACGTCGACTCCGTCGATCAGTACCTGGCCGCCGGTCGCGTCGAACAGCCTGGGGATCAGGCTGATCAGCGTGGTCTTGCCGCTGCCGGTCGCGCCGATCATCGCGGTGACCTGGCCGGGTTCGGCGGTCAGGTTGATGTCGCAGAGCACCGGCTGCTGGGCGCCTGGATACTTGAATTCCACGTCCTTGAACTCGATCCGGCCTTGCCCGGTCGGCGAGGTCTTCGGATCGGCTGGCGGCAGCAGGTCGGGCTTGGTGTCGAGCACCTCGACGATCCGCTCGGCGCAGACTTCGGCCCGCGGGATCATCATGAACATGAACGTCGCCATCATCACCGACATCAGGATCTGCAGCAGGTAGGTGAGGAACGCGGTCAGCGAGCCGACCTGCATGGCACCGGTGGCGACCAGGTGCCCGCCGAACCACAGCACGGCGATCGAGGAGAAGTTCAGCACGATCATCACCGAAGGGAACATCAGCGCCAGCAGCCGGCCGGTGCCGATGCCGACGTCGTACAGGTCGGTGTTGCCCTTGGCGAACCGCTCCCGCTCGCTGCTGTCCCTGACGAAGGCCCTGATGACCCGCACACCGGTGATCTGCTCGCGCAGGATCCGGTTGATCTGGTCGATCCGCTCCTGCATCAGCCGGAACAGCGGCCGCATCCGGCTGATGATCAGGCCGACGATGATGCCGAGCACCGGTACCGCGACCAGCAGCAGCGCGGAGAGCGGCACGTTCTGGTTGAGCGCGAGGATGATGCCGCCGACGCACATGATCGGCGCCATCACCATGATCGTGAAGGTCATCAGCGCCAGCATCTGGACCTGCTGCACGTCGTTGGTGTTCCTGGTGATCAGCGACGGCGTGCCGAGCCGGCCGACCTCGCGGGCGGAGAAGTCCTGCACCCGCTTGAAGATCGCCAGCCGCAGGTCCCGGCCGAACGCCATCGCCGTCCTGGCCCCGAAGTACACCGCGCCGATCGAGCACACGATCTGGACCAGCGCGACCAGCAGCATGAACCCGCCGAGGCGCAGGATGTAGTGGATGTCGCCGGAGATGACGCCGTTGTCGATGATGTCGGCGTTCAGCGTCGGCAGGTACAGCGTCGCCAGCGTCTGCACCAGCTGAAGCGCCACCACGAGCACCAGATCCCTGCGATAGGGCCTCAGGTGCGTGCGGAACAGTCGGATAAGCACGGTTACTCGCTCGGGGCTAGGGGGCGGACATCGGGGGCGGCAGAGCTGGCCCGGCACTGGGTTTGGCCCAAGTCAGCATCGGCGGGATTGACCAGGATCGCAATAGAATTCGCTTCTGGCGTGTTCGCTGTCGGCGTGACGGTCTGCGGTAACGGGCACCGGAATTGCCCGAGAGCCTCCTTCAGCAGCGGCACGAGCGCGGTCGGCGGATCGGCTGACAGCCAGCGGTCCAGCGCGACGTGGGTGGCGGCCGTCACGGCGCCGGCCATGACCCTGGGAAACATCTCGGCCGGGTCAGAGCCGATCCGGTCCGCGATCGCGACCGCGAGTTCTTGCTGGGTGACGTACTGGGTGCGCAGGAACTCCCCCTGCAGGGCCGGTGACCTGACCACCAGGCGGATGCCCTCGATGTACGCCTTGTCCGGGGCCTGATTTCCGTGCTCATACGGCGCGATCACGGCATTGGTGATCGCGTCCATCAGCGATTCGCCGGCCGGCCGGGCGCGCAGCAGCGCGCCGATGAACTTGCCGCGCTCCATCGCGAGCGAGCAGATCGCCTCGTATTTACTGGCAAAGTAATTGTTGAACGTCCTCGTCGAGACGTCGGCAGCGGCAGCGATGTCCTCGACCAGCACGTTGTCGAGCCCGCGCTCGATCGCCAGCCGCATGGCCGCGAACCCCAGCGCTCGCCTGGTAGCCGCCTTCTTCCGCTCGCGCAGCCCGTCGGGCTCGTGGTGCTGCCAGCCAAGCGAGGTCTGCTCGGCGGTCTCAGGCTCGGTGACAGTCACGGA
>DASYAT010000241.1:0-14354 GCA_036501205.1 Streptosporangiaceae bacterium
GAAACCTGGCCTGACCTGGGCCGGAACCTGAGCGCCCCGACCGCGACTCGAACGCGGGACCTACTGCTTAGGAGGCAGTCGCTCTATCCACTGAGCTATCGGGGCGTGCCGCGCGCAAGGCGGGCTCCGCCAAGCCTACCGGCCCGCCGGGCTCAGTCGTAGTTCATAGCGAGGTCCGAAGCGACCCGGCGGCTAAAGGGTGCGGCAGGCCGGGCGCGGCAGCGAACGCGGGAACGCCGCCGATCGTGCGGGACGAATGTGCCGGCACTTCAGTCACGCAGATCCCGTCAGCCACTTAGCCGTACCGGTGACACCGGCGCCCGGCCCCGGATCCGGCGACCCGGAGCTGCATCAGGTCCCCTCTGACGCAGTAGCCAGGAAGGAACTACATCAGGAAGGCAGCGATGCATCCCAAGCGACATCGTTGGCTTCCCGATGTAGTAGCTCGGACCGGGACTACTGCATCGGAGGGGCACCGATGCTGCTGGCTCGTGCTCGGCGCCATGCGGATCCCAGGGTCCGGGCTCGGCCGCGCGGGTGCGGGCGCGGCGCGTGCCAGGCGCGATCCACCCGCACCGACTCGCCGACACCAGTCGGCCTACCCCGGACCTATCGCCGCCTCAAGCCATTAACTATGATTTATCGCGTTTACGAATTTCTGCCGCCGGGCCAGGACGTGGGGTATATGTCACCGAGCAAGTCTGCCAATCGAACTTTAATCGCAATCGCCGCCGCTCTGATCGCCGTCGCTGGCCTGATGACGGTGACATCGCCGTCCGAGGCGGCGTCGGCTCGGGGCATCCCGGTGCCGCTGACCGCGAGCGTCGCGCCGGCGTTGCCGTCGGGCGCCGTGCGCCTTGGGTCGCTCGCGCCGGGCCGGAAGCTCACTATCGAGGTCGCGCTTAATGTCGCTCATCAGGCCGCGCTGACCGCGTTCCTGAATGGGCTCAACGACCCGAGGTCGCCGTTCTACCAGCAGTTCCTGCGTCCGGGGCAGTTCGGCCCGAGATTCGGCCCTTCGCTGGCGCAGGTGGCGGCAGTGTCGGACGCGCTCCGGTCGGCGGGCCTGTCGCCCGGCCCGGTGTCGGCGAACCGGCTGTCGATTCCGGTGACGGCGTCGGTCGCCGCCATCGAGCACGCCTTTGGCATCACGCTTGATCAGTACCGGATGCTAGGTGGCCGGCTGGCCTACGCGAACTCGGCCGCGCCGAAGCTGCCGGCTGCGGTCGCTCCGCTCGTGCAGGGCGTTCTCGGCCTCGATGACCTCTACCAATGGCAACGCCAGAGCACAGGCCCGCTGACAGCCGCGCCGGCCGCGCCGCTGGTCTCGACCAAGGGCAAGCAGCAGCGCGGGGCGACCCCCGCGGCTCCCAGCCTCGGCCCGCAGCCATGCGCGGCCGCGTCGAGCTCGCTGGCGAACACGGCCAATACGATCGCGAGCCACTACGGGCTGTCGCTGCTCTACCTGGTCAAGGACCTCGGCGCGGGCGCCAGGATCGCCGTGGCCGAGCTCGAACCGAACCTGAAGTCCGACATCGCCGCCTACGAGAAGTGCTACGGCATCAAGACCAAGGTGAACTACCTGAAGGTCGACAGTGGCGTCGGAACGGGAGCTGGACAGGGCGAGGCGGCGCTGGACATCGAGATTCTGGCTGCCCTGGCGCCCAAGTCCGTGATCGATGTCTACCAGGCGCCGAACACCGGAGATGGCAAGGGCGAGGGGTTCTACGACCTGTTCAAGAAGTTCGCCGTCGCCGATACCGACAAGGTGATGTCCGTCTCCTGGGGGGCCTGCGAGGCCCGGCTCTCAGCGGCGAGCATAAGGGCACAGGGCGCACTGTTCGAGCAGGCGAACGCGCAGGGTCAGACAATCTTCGTGGCCTCCGGTGACGAGGGTTCGACCACCTGTTTCGACCCGGCCGCCTCTAAGCGAGACGACAGGGTGAGCGCCGACGCCCCCGCCACCTCGCCATTCGTGATCGCGGTCGGCGGGACCAGCTTCACCGGTTCGGGCACTGCCCAGAAAGAGGTCGTCTGGAACGACTCGAACAGCGCGTTCGGCGCCGGAGCCGGCGGCGGCGGGGTCTCGACGGTCTGGTGCATGCCGAACTACCAGCACCTGACCAAGATTCCAGGCCTCATCAACTCCGAATCGAAACGCGACGCCAGCAAATCCTGCGCCAGCAAGACGTTCCGAGAGATTCCGGACGTCGCCGCGGCCGGCGATCCGCTGTTCGGATACGCCACGTTCTACAACGGCAGCTGGGTGTTCGGCGGCGTCGGCGGCACCAGCGCGGCCACGCCGGTCTGGGCCTCGATCGCCGCGCTGATGAACGTCTCGCCGTACTGCAAGGCGTACGGGACCAAGGCGCCGCTGCTCCCGCAGAACCTCTATTCGGCGGCCGCCACCTATCACTCCTACATCTACGCGAAGACATCGCAGGTCGTGCGGGATGTCACGATCGGCAACAACGACTACACGCCATCTGGGTATACGGGCGGGCTGTACAAGTCGGGCAAGGGCTTCGACATGGCCAGCGGCCTCGGCGTGCCGATGGTCAGCGGCGAGGCCAACCACGAGTGGTTCGTCTACCTGGCCGGGCTCACCCAGGTCCTCTGCCATAACGCGGCCACCAAGCTGCGGACGGTCAAGGTCACCGGGGTATCGCCGAAGTCAGGGCCGGGCGGCAAGGCCGCGACGGTCAAGGTGCACGGTGCCGGGTTCCTGCCGTTCGCGTTCGCCGACAAGGCGCAGATCCGGTCCGGGTCCAAGGTGCTCAAGACCGAATACGTCACCTGCACCACCACGGTGTGCACGGTCAAGCTGCCGGCCGAGTCGGCCAGGACCGTCGACATCAGGATCTTCGCCTTGTCATTGTGGCCGAGCAAGGTCACCAAGGCCGACCACTACGTCTATAAGTAAGGGCCAAGGCGCCAAGAAGGGCTAGGGCTAAGAAGGAGCTAAGGCAGCAAGGAAGGACTAAGACAGGCCGCGAACAGCGGCGGCAAGTTCGTCCAGCAGTGGACCAGCGGCAGCTAGGATCGGCCGCTGGTCCGGCGGCAAGCCCGAGACTGCGGTCACAAGAACGTCGATCCGGCGACGCTGGGCCGTGCGCATCAGGGCCTCACCGGCCGTGGTCGCGGCGATCAGGACCGCGCGGCCGTCGGTGGGGTGCGGGCGCCGCTCGGCTAGGTGTTCGGCGATGAGGCCGTCGACTATTCGCGTCATGGTCGGGCCCGCGACTCCTTCCGCCGCGGCCAACTCACCCAGCGTGCGGGAACCGCCGAATACCAGCACCGACAGCGCCGACAGGCGGGCGCGGGGCAGGCCAGACTGACGATCGACGGCGGCGAGGCTCCGCAGCAGGTGAATCGCGCCCGAGTTCAGCGCGGAGGCGACCTGCGCGAGGTCCGGCGGTCCGCCTGTGCCCGCCAGGCCCGGCGGGTCGGCTCGGCGCGCCAGGTCCGGCGGTCCGGCCGGGTCGGCTCGGCCGGCTGCCGCAGGGCTCTCGACTGGCTCGTCGGACGTCTCCATTTCGCGGGCGGAAGAGGCCATCGCGAAGCTTTCCCCCAAGGGCTTGTTTGCTTTCACGGCAACTGTATAGCATAGCTACCGATTTTAGATAGCTTAGCTACGCACTTGGAGGGGTTCATGCTCGAGTTGCACCAGGTCGCCCAGCGGGTCGAGGACCTTGACCGGGCCGTGGAGTTCTACACGAACGTGCTGGGCGGAGAGTTGATGGCGCGGTTTGAGCCGCCGGGGCTGGCGTTCGTGCGGATGGGCGAGGTCAGATTGCTGCTGGAGAAAGCCGCGCCGGCGGGCCTGATCTACCTGCGGGTGGCTGACGTGAGAGCAGGCACCGACGAGCTGCGGCGAACTGGAGTCACCATCGACACCGAACCGCACCGCATCCACGTCGATACGGACGGGGTATTTGGTGAACCGGGCATAGAGGAATGGATGGCATTCATCAAGGACAGCGAGGGCAATCTGGTCGGTCTGGCCAGCCGCCACGCGCCCGAAGCCGCCGGCTAGCGCGGCCGGCGGCAACCCGCGGGCAACCCCGGGGCGAGTTCGCTCGTCCTTGGCGGGCGACAGGGGAAGCGAACCGGGACAGAGGTGATGGCGTGGGAGCGCAGGCCGACGAGGCTGACGGCGACGGGACTGACAGCGACGGGACAGACGGCGACGGGACAGCGCTCGACCGACTGCTAGCCGAGCGTGGCGACCAACTCATGCGGGCGGCAGTCGCGCTGGCAGGGAGCCGGGTCGACGGAGAAGATCTGCTGCAAGCGGCGCTGGAACGGCTGATCCGCAGCCGGTACCGGGTTGAGTCCGATCTTGAGGGCTATCTGCGCCGGATCCTGTACAACCTGGCCGCCGACGGCTGGCGGCGGCGGGCGACCGGCGAGCGGCGGCTCCGGCTGATCCGGAGCACGCCGAGCGCGGACGCTGAGGTCGGGCCGGCGCCGAACATCGACCTCAGGGACGCGCTGGTTCGGCTGCTCGCCCAGTTGCCGCCGCGGCAGCGGACGGTGATCGTGCTGCGGTTCTGGGCCCAGCTCAGCGAGGCCGAGACGGCCGAGATGCTCGGCTGCTCTGAGGGCACGGTCAAGTCGGCGGCCTCGCGCGGGATGGCGCGGCTGCGCGAACTGGCGGCCCGATGGCAGGAGGAACCCCGAACGCTGACCGGACAACTGCTGGAGGAACCACGATGAATGATCACTTTGAAGAACTGATTAACGACGGCCTCGACCAGCTGACGACCGGGTCGACGCTGCCGGCCGGTATCGCGGCCAGGGCCAGGGCCAGGGTCAGGCGGCGCCAGTATCAGCTGAGGGCAAGCCTCGCCGCGGGCGCGGCCGCCGCGGCCGCCATCGCGGTGATCGCCGCCACCAGTGCCGGATCGGCCGGGACTACGCCCAGGACCCCGGCGGGACCCCGATCGGCCCCTTCGGTCGCGCTGCTCGCCAAGATCGAACGAGCCGTCGCGGGCAAGGCTCGCAGCGCACCGGTGCTGCAGATCACGACGACGTTCCCGGCCGGGCCGGTGCCCGTGCCGTCCGACCCGTTCAGCACAACGCAGTTCAACGAAGGCGGGGTAGACCAGTCCTCGATCCTGTGGACCAGGGGACACGTGCTTAAGGTCGTGATGTTCCACTCCAAGGGCCAGCTCGACGACGAGTCCCTGACGACCGAAAGGGGGCTGCTGGCCACGTACACGGACGTCGACTACAACAGCCGCAGCTGGTCCAGGGGCTCGGTGAACTTCTTCGTCTACAAATGGGCGATCCCTCATTGCGCGCTGCAGCCGCTGGACCCGGCGGAGCCGCGGGACTGGGTACCGCGCACTCTCGCGAAGGAAATCAAGCACGACATCGCGTGCGGCCAGGTCAACGTAGCCGGGCGGCAGCACATCGACGGCGTGGACGCGATCAAGCTGGCCTTCGCCGGCGGTCACCTCAAGGTCCCCTGGTACGACAAGGAACCGGCGATCACGCATCAGGTCATGTGGATCGACGCGCACAGCTACCTGCCGCTGCGGTACTTGTCCACGCTGACGTTCGCCCACGCCAAGACCGGATCCCCCCGGTCGGCCTCGACGCAATGTGATTTCAAGTGGCTGCCCGCCACCAAATCCGCGCTAGCGAAACTGCGGCTCACCATTCCCCGCGGTTTTCACCAGGCTCACCCCAAGACATTTACCGTCCACGCCCCCGCACCCCATAAGTCCGCCGCGAAGCATAAATAGCGCGAAGGCTAACGACACCTAAGGCGGGCGGCGCGACTTCTGAGGTCACGCCGCCCGCTTAGATCATTGAAAGTCTTTTTTGGGCGCGGAAAGCTTTGCTCAGGGCAGATCGATCGGCAAGGTGAGTCCGTCGAGGGCTGAAGGACACGCGCAGGTTCTCGCCTGCGGAAGATTCTCGATCACGTTGAGCAACAGGTCCCGCAGCCGGCTCACGTTCGCCGCGAACACGGTCAGGACTTCCTCGTGCGTGACGCCCTCGCCCTCGTCGATCCCGGCGTCGGTGTCGGTGACCAGGCAGAGCGGCGTGTAGCAGAGCGCGAGTTCGCGGGCGAGGACGGCCTCTGGATGGCCGGTCATGCCGACGATCGTCCAGCCCTGGGCGGCGTACCAGCGGGACTCCGCTCTGGTCGAGAACCTCGGTCCGCCGATGATCACGAGCGTCCCCGAGGTAACCGGGCTCCAGCCGGCGCCCTGAGCGGCCTGCACCGCAACCGTCCGGCCAGCCGGGCAGTACGGGTCGGCGAACGCCACGTGGACGGCGCCGCCTTCTGAGTAGTAAGTCTGGTCGCGGCCACCGGTCCGGTCGACGAGCTGATCGGGGATGACGAGCGTGCCCGGCCCGTAGCTTGCGGTCAGCGAGCCGACCGCGCTGGGGGCCAGGACCTGGCGGACGCCGAGTGAGCGCAGCGCCCACAGGTTCGCCTGGTAGGGGATGCGGTGCGGCGGGAAGCGGTGATCGCGCCCGTGCCTGGGCAAGAAGGCGACCGATCGCCGGCCGACCTTGCCGATCGTGATCGGGTCGCTCGGCGGGCCGAACGGGGTCTGGACCTCGACTTCGCTGGTGTCATCCAGGAATTGGTAGAAACCTGATCCGCCGATGACACCGATGCTGGCTAGCTCGCCCGTCACGGGGTCAGGCTACCTTGGAGCTGGCTCCGACCGACTTTTTACCGGAATTTGATGATCCTGACGTGCTGCTGCCGGCCGAAGAACCGCCGTCGGACGAACTCGACGAGCCTGAGGAACCCGACGAGCCTGAGGAACCCGACGACGAGGAGCTGTCGCCCGAGCTCGACTTGGCCGGCTCGGGCTTGCTGGCCGAGTCCGACTTGTCGCCGGAGCCGTTGCTGTCGGACTTCGACGAGCCCTCCGCGCCGTCGCCGCTCTTGCTGCCGGCCGCGACGCCGCCGTTGCGGCTGTCGGTGCGGTAGAACCCGGAGCCCTTGAACACGATGCCGACCGGGGAAAACACCTTGCGCAGCTTTCCGCCGCAGGCCTCGCACACCGTCAGCGGATCATCGCTGAACTTCTGCACGACCTCCAGCCGCTCTCCGCACTCAGTGCAGGCGTACTCGTACGTCGGCACGTGTCCTCCCCAATCAAGCCTTAGCACTCTGCTTAGTTAGCGCTGCTCAGTTAAGCACTGCTCGGTTAGCACTCTGTTCGGGCAACTGCTAAATGGTAGCAACGACTAGCCGAGCCTGGTGATTCCTCGCATCGGTTGCGCAACCGCCCTGACCCGCTGGTCATGGGATTGCGCGGGCACGGCGTCCAGCAGTTCGTTCTCATACAGCAGCGCGACGGTGGACACGGCCGGCCCGACCCTGGCCAGGGCCCGGTCATAGCAGCCCGCGCCCCGCCCGAGCCGATGCCCGTCGGCACCGACCGCGAGCGCGGGCACGATCACGAGATCGGCGCTGGCGATCGCGGTCACCCCGCGGACGGGCTCGGTCGGCTGCAGCAGCCCGCGCGGCCCCGGCGCTAGCGAATCTGGCCCCTCATAGGAAGCCCAGTTCAAATCATTGTCTTCGCATAGTACGGGGAGCAACAAGTAACTTCCGCGCTTCCACAATGCAAATATCAAGCCAACCGTGTCGGGTTCCGTGCCGATCGAGACGTAAGCGGCGATCGTGCCTGCCATAGCGGCCTGCGGCATATCGAGTACGGCGTCGCGCAGCCCCTGGCCTGCAGCCTTGCGCTCACGGACAGTAAGTCTTGACCTTGCAGCCAATATTTCCTTACGCAGGATAGCTTTTTGTGTACTTACTTCGGGGTTAGGTTTAATCTGATGTGCCCGGGTAATTCCAGGCAGCGACGCGGCGTGTTCGCTTTCTGCCATGCCGTGCACGAGGTCCTCCAGCGCGGTAGTTAGGGTTCTTCCATGGCTCACACAGGCGAGGTCACCAAAGCGGTAGTTCCAGTAGCCGGGCTTGGCACGCGGTTCTTGCCAGCGACGAAGGTAACCCCCAAAGTCATGATGCCCGTCGTGGACAAGCCGGCGATTCAGTACGTGGTCGAAGAGGCGGTCAGCGCCGGACTTGAGGACGTCCTGCTCGTCACCGGCGACGGCCAGCAGTCGATCGCGGAGCATTTCAGCCGGGCGCAGGACCTGGAAGCCAGCCTCAAGGCGCGCGGCAACCAGCGGGCGCTGGCCGAGGTCATCGCGCCGGCCGAGCTGGCCGAAGTGAGCTACGTGCGGCAGGACGCACCCCGCGGGCTCGGGCACGCGGTGCTGTGCGGCGCCGAGCACGTCGGCGACGAGCCGTTCGCGGTCATGCTCGGCGATGACCTGATCGACGCCAGGGACGACCTGCTCGCCCGCATGATCGCGGCGCGGAAGCGGTACGGCGGCAGCATCGTCGCGCTGATGGAGGTTCCGGCGTCGCAAACTTCCTCCTACGGCGTCGCGGCGTTCAAGCCGACCGATGACCAGGACATCGTCGCGATCACCGACCTGATCGAGAAGCCGGCCGAGGGCGAAGCCCCGTCCAACTGGATCGTCATCGGCCGGTACGTCTGCGATCCGCAGATCTTCTCTGTACTGCGTAACACCGCGCCCGGCCGGGGCGGAGAGATCCAGCTCACCGACGCGCTGCGGACACTGGCGATCGCGGACCGGGACAGCTGCTCGGACGGCGGGGGCGTGCACGGCGTGCTGTTCCGGGGGCGCCGCTACGATACCGGGAACAAGCAGGATTTCCTTCGGACTACGGTCCAGTTCGCGTGCTCGCGGCCTGACCTGGCGGACGAGTTCGTACCCTGGCTCAGGGAGTACCTAGACAAGCTGCCTTAGCTGGCCTTCCGGCCGGCCGGGCTCGGGCGGCGACCAGCAGGCGGGTGGGATGGCTTCGATGCAGTCGGTGGACGACTACCGGGACGAGATCGTCGCGGCGCTCACCTCGCTCCTGCCGGAGGAGATCCCGATCACCAACGCGAGCGCCGACGGCGCCGTGCTCGCCGCCGACGTGCTGACCGCGTGGCCGCTGCCCGGCTTTGACAACTCGGCGATGGACGGATACGCGGTGCTCGCCGCCGATGTAGCGTCGGCGAGCCCGGACAATCCGGTGCGACTGCCGGTCACGGCGGAGGTGGCGGCCGGGGACACGCTGAGCCGCAAGCTGAGCCCGGGCCGGGCAATCAAGATCATGACCGGTGCGCTGCTGCCGGCCGAGGCGAACGCGGTCATCCCGGTCGAGTGGACCGACGGCGGCAGCGACACGGTGTCGATCACGCAGTCCGCCGTGGAAGGCCACGCGGTCAGGCGCGCTGGCGACGACGCTCAGCCCGGGGATCTGCTGCTGCCGGCCGGGACCAAGCTGGGCCCGGCCCAGATCGGCGTGATCGCGGCGGCCGGGCACGGGGCGATCCTGGCTCGGCGCCGGCCTCGGGTAACCGTGATCTCGACCGGGAACGAGCTGACCGAGCCGTCCTCGCCGCTGGTTCCCGGCCTGATCTGGGACTCGAACAGCTACATGCTCGCGGCCGCGGCCCGGTCGGCCGGCTGCGACGTGGTCAGGCACGCCGTGGTGCGCGATGAGCCCGCCGCGGTGCTCGCCGCGATCGAGCTGGCGGCCGCGACTACCGACATGCTGATCACTAGCGGCGGCGTGAGCATGGGCGGCGAGCACGACGCGGTCAAGGCGGCGCTGACGATCCTCGGCTCGGTCGGGTTCCGCAAGGTGGCGATGCAGCCGGGGATGCCGCAGGGGTTCGGCCTGCTCGGCTCTCCCCCGCTGACCCCGATCTTCACGCTGCCTGGGAATCCGGTGTCGGCGCTGGTGTCGTTCAGGATCTTTGTGCAGCCGGCTGTACGGGTGCTGCAGGGCCTGCCAGTTGGTTCTGGTGGCGGCGGCCGGGCGCGGCTGGCGGTGCGGGTCACGTCGCCTGGGGGGCGGCGGTCGTTCTTGCGCGGGATCCTCGACCGGAGCGCGGGCGTGGTGACGCCGGTGACCGGGCAGGGGTCGCACCAGATCGCGTCCCTGGCTAAGGCTGATGTGCTGATCGTGGTGCCTGAGGCTGAGACCGAGCTCGCGGCCGGGGTCGAGGTCGAGATCTTGGAGCTGCCGTGAGCGGGTGGTCGGTGGCATCGGACGAGACGGGGTCGTCGCCTGAGGCCGGTCCTGCTCCTGAGGCCGGTCCCGCGCCTGAGGCCGGTCCGGCCGGGCCGGTCCCCGAGGCTCCGGCGGCCCCTGAAGCCCCCGCACTGAGTCATCTCGACGAAGCTGGTCGAGCCCGCATGGTGGACGTGACCGGCAAGAAGATCAGCGCGCGCAGCGCGACCGCCAGCGGCCGGGTCGAGCTGTCGCCGGCAGCCGTCGCGGCCCTCCGCGACGGGACCGTCCCCAAGGGCGATGCCCTCGCAGTCGCCAGGATCGCCGCGATCCAGGGCGCCAAGCGCACCCCGGACCTGATTCCGCTGTGCCACCCGATCGGCCTGCACGCCGTCGTCGTGGACCTCACCGTCGACGACCACGGTGTGCTCATCCAGGCCACCGCTCGCACGGCCGACCGCACCGGCGTCGAGATGGAAGCACTCACTGCCGTCACCGTCGGCGCCCTGGCCCTGATCGACATGATCAAGGCCGTCGACCCGGCAGCCGTCATCACCGACGTCAAGGTGGACGAGAAGATCGGCGGCAAGACCGGCCTCTGGCGGCGGCCATGACCCGCGCCCTGGCCATCACGGTCTCCAACCGCGCCTCGGCGGGGATCTACCCCGACAAGTCCGGCCCGGTCCTGGCCGAACTGCTCCGCGCGGCCGGCTGCGAGACCGACGGCCCCCAGGTCATCGGTGACGGCGCCCCGGTCGAGGTCGCGCTCCGCGAGGCCGTCGAAGCGGGCTACGACGTGGTGGTCACGACCGGCGGCACCGGCCTCACTCCCGGCGACCTGACTCCGGAAATGACCCGGCTGGTCATCGACCGGGAGATCCCGGGAATCGCCGAGGCCATCAGGGCGGTCGGCGTCAACGCCGGGATCCCCACGGCCATGTTGTCCCGAGGCCTGGCCGGACTGGCCGGGACGACGCTCATCGTGAATCTCCCGGGCTCGACCGGCGGTGTACGAGACGGGATGTCGGTGCTGCAAAGCGTTATACAGCATGCCGTTGATCAGGCCAGCGGAGGAGATCATCCGCGTCCGGCGAGCTGACTGGCTACCAGATTGGATGGTTCCGCGTGGTCCAGATAGCGCAGTTAAGCCAAGACGAGCGATGATAGGGCGATGGCATATGCACGGGGCTGGCCGGTAACCCTTACCGAGTCAGGCCTGCTCGACTCGCCAGTCGTTCTGCGCCCGCTGCTCACCCGGGACGCATCGGCCTGGCGAGCCACTCGCGTGCGCAACGCCGAATGGCTGCGCCCCTGGGAGCCGACCAACCCGGAAACCCCGCTGTACCAGAGCAGCCTGGGCCCCTACATCGCGATGGTACGCACCATGCGCAAGGAAGCCAGGCACGGCGTCACGCTGCCGTGGGCGATGCTCTACGGCGGGAAGTTCGCCGGGCAGCTCACAGTCGGAAACATCATCTGGGGCTCCGCCAGGACGGCTTCCGTCGGCTACTGGGTCGACCAGCAGTTCGCCGGCCTCGGGGTCACCCCCACGGCGCTCGCGCTGGCGCTTGATCATTGCTTTACGATTGTCGGCTTGCACCGGATCGAGGCCACGATCCGGCCAGAGAACCGGGCCAGCCGACGCGTCGTGGAGAAGCTCGGCTTCCACGAGGAGGGCGTAAGACGCCGCTGCCTGCACGTCGACGGCGCCTGGCGCGACCACATTTGCTACGCGATGACGGCGGAGGATGCGGCCGGCGGTCTGCTGCCCCGCTGGCGCAGCGCGCTGCGGGCGTCAAGGCAGCGAATAAGCTGATCCGCTGTCCGCAGTGTTGCACGGTGTTGCAAACAGAGGGTCACCGGCAGGCAACGTTATCGTCATAATTCCTTCAGCCCGTCAGCCTATCTCGCGACACACCGACCGGCCTACTCGTGAATGACCAGCGAGACCTTTAGCGTGCGACACGTGACCGGGTGCAGCTCTGCCTCCGGCTGGCACCGGGGACACCAGCCAGCCAGGTTCGCGCATGAGCTCGGGGGTCTCGTGTGAGCGATTCGATACTGTACCTAGCGATAGTCGCCATCTGGGCCGGTTTCCTGATCCCGGCCTGGATACGCCGTCCGCATTCATCAAAGGCTGAACAGGCTTTTGAAGCAGGCGAATTCGAAACTGAGATCGACGCCGAAACCGGTCTGCAAACCGTCGCCGGAGCCGGTCACCAGGCCGATGCCAGCGACCCGGAAGGCCATTTCGAAACCGTGCCCAGGCTGGCCTATCACGCCGCGCCAACAGCCGGTTTGGCGCCGTTTCCCGCCGGCACCGTCCCAGATGAGATAGCTGACACCGATTCGGAGTACGGTGACGATGTGCACCCGCACAACTACGCCCCGGCCGATCCAGACCCGGGGCAACCGCAGCCCGGCCCATCGCAGAGCCGCGAGCAGATGCTGCGTGCCCGCCGCCGGATGCTCACCATCCTGGTCGGCCTGACCTTCGCCACGACCCTGTTCTCGTTCACCGGCCTGGTCCAGTGGTGGATCTGCGTCCCGCCGGTCGCGATGCTGGTGCTCTACGTCCTGCTGCTCCGCGAGATCGCCATGGCCGACGCCGAACTGGCCGGCAAGCGCCGCGCCTGGGAAGCCCGCCAGGACCAGGCTCAGGCCGCCGAGGCCGCCGCCTGGCGGCGCGAGCAGGAGCGCGCAGAACCCGAAGACCCAGAGCAGACCGCCGAGATCATCGACATCTCCAGCCGAGTCGTAGATGAGCTCTACGACCAGTACGCCGATGCGGCCGTTCGCGCCGTGGGCGACTAGGCTGGGTCCACTGGAAAGCCGGGAGCGAAGCACTGCCAGTATTTGCTACGCTGGCACCCGGCCATGGGGCTGTAGCGCAGTCCGGTAGCGCACCTCGTTCGCATCGAGGGGGTCAGGGGTTCAAATCCCCTCAGCTCCACAAGTTTTCCCAGGTCAGAGGCCTGATTGCTGCCTGCGGCATGCCCCTCAAGGTCACTTGTCACTCAAATGTCACCGGGATCGGCCGCCAGTCGATGACATCAACCGTGAGCCGACGGGCTTAAGGGCATGTGACGGCACCGCACTCGCTTGGTTCTTGAACGCTCCGCGAGTTGCCGACCTCCACCGGACAGGTGCGCGCCTGAGCGAGACTCTGCGCCAACTAGGCGGATCCTGGCGGCGTGGTACTCGATGACTCCAGCCGTCTCTAGGTGTCGCGGCTACCTGCGCGAGCGCAGGCCTCTCCGGTAGTAACAATAAGCGATGTCAGGTAACTCTAGGTAGTAGCGTTCTGGGTTACGGAAGTTGCGATCGGGGGCTGCGCGATGCCATCAAGGTCAATGACGATGTCGCTGGTCATACCTGCGCTGCTGATCTCGCTCGCAGCCGGGCTGAGCCCGGTAGCACCTGCGGCCCGGGCTACGGCAGGGGAGGCGACACCGACTTCATCGCGATCACGCCAGACGGCAAGACCGCCTACGCCGCCAACGCCGCCAACGCCGCCAACGCCCACACAGTTATCCCGATCACCATCGCCACGAACACCCCCGGCCCGCCCGTCACCGCCGGAGGCGACCCAGATTTCATCGCGATCACCCCGAACGGCAAGACCGCCTACGTCGCTAACGGCACCGCCGGCACGGTGACGCCGATCTCCACGGCCACCAACACCCCCGGCCCGCCCATCACCGTCGGAAGCGACCCGGTATTCATTGCGATCACCCCGAACAGCAAGACCGCCTACGTCGCCACCGACGGCTCAGTCATCCCGATCACCATCGCGACCAACAAGGCCGGCCCGCCCATCACGACCCAACCAGCTGTCTTCATCGCGATCACGCCGGACGGCAAGACCGCCTACGTCGCCAACCACGGCGCCACCGCCACGATCACCCCGATCGCCACCGCCACCAACACCGCAAGCCCGCCGATCCCGGTCGGGCACCTCCCCCTCTTCATCGCGATCACCCCAGTGGCCGTTACCCGCGAAACCCATGGCCCGATCGTGTCGGACTACCGCGTGGCCACATGCGTGGCCTACAAGGGGGATCCCGCTAAAGACGGCAGCACGGTCGTGATAGCGCACTGCAACGGCAGCCCCGGGCAGAACTGGACGATCGGTAGTGACGAGACGATCCGCATCGACGGCGACTGCCTGGATACCTACCACGACGAAACTCGAAATGGCGCCCCTGTCGACCTGCACCGGCAGCGCCACCCAGCAATGGCAGGCACGCAACGGCGCCCTCGTCAACCC
>DASYAT010000242.1:0-6753 GCA_036501205.1 Streptosporangiaceae bacterium
ATCGGCTATCCGCTGTTCATGAAGCCGTACGACGGCGGTGCCTGGCGCGGAGTCTCGCTGATCCGCAACGCGGCCGAATTGCACGAGGCCTACGACGCGAGCGGCGAGATGCTGATGCATCTGCAGAAGGCGGTCGACGGCTACGACGTGTTCGCCCGGTCGCTGTCAATCGGCGCCGAGACGATGGTGATGCGGTTCCAGCCCGATCAGCCGATGCACGCGAGGTACGCGGTCGACCACTCGTTCTTGTCGGCCGATACCGGCGATGAGGTGCTGACGATCGGGCGGCTGGTGAACGCGTTCTTCCGGTGGGAGTTCAACTCATGCGAAACGCTGGTCAAGGGCGCCGAGGTCTATCCGATCGACTACGCCAACGCCTGCCCTGACGTGGCTTTGACGAGCCTGCACTATTACTTCCCGTGGGCGATGAAGGCGCTGGTGAAATGGGCGGTGTTCGTGCTGGCCACCGGTCGGCGGCCCAGGATCGACCTGGAGACCGATCGTTATTTCGAGATCGCCGACTCGCCTGGGGCTACGTATGGCGAGAAGCTGGCCGCCTACCGTGAACTGGCGGACAGCTACTTCGAGACTGAGCGGTATGGGAACTTCTGGACGAGTTGCGAGGACCGCATAGATCAGGTAGTTCTCGACTACGTCGCCAGTCCGCAGTTCGACGAACTGCTGGTCGACACCGTCAAGTCGGTCTATCCGCCGGCCGAGCACGACCAGTTCATCGCGCACCTTCGCGGCCTCACCGGGTTGTGGGCGCGGGAGGAGTCGGCTCGGTTGGCAGGCTAGCCCTTACGCCCTTGGAGTTCCTTCGATGTACACGGTGCCGAGCCAGGCCGGGAAGCTGATCGTGGTCACCGGCGCGAACAGCGGGACCGGCAAGGAGGCGGCTCTCCATCTCGCCGGGGCCGGGGCCCGGGTGATCCTGGCGGTGCGCACGCCGGCCAAGGGTGACGCGGCCAAGGCCGAGATCCTGGCCTCCCATCCGCAGGCCGAGGTGGAGGTGCGCCGGGTCGACCTGGCCGAGCTCGCCTCCGTGGCCACGTTCGCTGACGGGCTGATCGCGGACGGACGGCCGGTCGATGTGCTGATCAACAATGCCGGCGTGATGGCGCCACCTACTCGGATGACTTCGGCGGATGGGTTCGAGCTGCAGTTCGGCACCAACTTCCTGGGGCCGTTCGCGCTGACGCTCAGGCTGCTTCCGCTGGTGCTCGCCGCGCCCGCACCCCGGGTAGCGACGATGTCCAGCAAGGCGGCCGAGTTCGGGCAGATCCGCTTCGACGACCTCCAGTGGGAGCGGCTGCGTTACCGGCCGATGGGGTGCTACTCCCAGTCCAAGCTGGCCGATCTCATCCTGAGCCAGCACCTGGCGGCGGTCGCTGACGAGCGCGGCTGGAACCTGGTGAGCACGGGCGCACATCCCGGGTACACGAAGACAAACCTGCTGAACGCCGGGCCGAGCCTGGGGCGGAATCGGCCTCGCCCGTTCGGGATCGGGTCGATGGGGCACATGTTCGGGCAGTCCGTCAGCGTCGGGACCGAGCCGTTGCTGTATGCGGCCACCAGCCCGGATGTGATCAGCGGCGGGTACTACGGGCCGAGGGGGTTCATGGAGCTGTTCGGCCACGTGACTATGGTCCGGCCGACGCGGAAGTCACTGGATGGCGAGGCGGCCGCGCGGTTGTGGGCTGAGGCCGAGCGGCTGACCGAGGTGGCGCTTCCGGCGAGCGCGACTTGAGCTCCCGGAAATCCTGTTTGCCGAGATAACGCCTGGGCAGCCTCGCTATTCAACCGTGATCCCCTCGATGTGATCGGCCCTGGCCTGGCCGTGACCATGGGAAGTCGGTCGACTACGTTAGGCAACCATGGTGAGCTACTTCCTTGCTTTCCTGGCCGGCCTCGTGAACGCGACCGGCAACGTCCTGAATCGCAAGGCCGCGCGAGACGAGCCCGACCAGGCCGAGTTCAAGCTGAAGCTGATCACCGACCTGATGCACCGCAAGGTCTGGCTCGCGGCGGTCGGGATGATGATCATCTCGTTCGCTCTGGCCGCAGCGGCACTCGGCACCGGGCAACTAGCCTCGGTTCAGCTCGTGGTCGTGCTCGAGCTGCCGATGACGATTATCGGCGGCGCTGTCCTGCTCCACTCGCCACTCGGCGCCCGCGAGTGGATCGCGATCTCCGCGATGACCGCCGGGGTAATCGGCCTGCTCGCGCTGCTCGACCCGCAGCCCGGTCCGGCCAGGCAGATCGCACCGGTTCTCTGGATCGCGATGTCGGCGGGGAACTTCGCCGCGATCGTCGGACTGTTCCTGGCGGCCAGGCGGCACTCGAAACCAGCCATCCGGGCCTGTTTGCTCGGTGTCGCCTCCGGTCTCGGCTACGGCCTGACCGCCGCGTACACCAAGGGCATGGCGGACGCGTTTAACGCCGGCGGCATCGTCGCGGTGTTCACCACCTGGCAGTTCTACGCGTGCGCGCTCGCCGGCGTCGGGTCGGCGTTCCTGCTGGAGAACGCCTACCAGGCTGGGCCGCTGGCCGCTTCGCAGCCCGGCATCACGCTGGTCGACCCGATGGTGTCCACCGTGTGGGGAATCGTGGTGTTCGGGGAGACCGTCAGCCACGGCGCACTGCTCGGCCTGACCGTTCTTCCGGCCGCTGCCGTCGCCGTCGGAGTCTTCTTGCTCAGCCGCTCCAGGATCCTGCGCGCCACCCAGACCGGCAACGATCAAGCCGAGCCCAGTCAGGCCAAGCGCGGCCAGGCCAAGCGCGGCGAGCATCACCAACCCCTGACAGAGGCCGCCGAGGCGCCGGCGCCGTCCAGCTCGGACTGACGGCGGCCACTTATCCCGGCCACCCCCACCACCTGACCTGGCCTTGACGAATTAGATAAACGTTTATTTAATTCCGGCATGGGCCGGATCGCCGGAGTTGCCGCAACACAGACCAGAGAACGACTGCTGCAGGCCGCCGCTGAGGTGTTCGCCGAGCGGGGCTACGACGGCACCCGCGTCGCCGACATCGCGACGGCGGCCGGCGTGTCCAATGGCGCCCTCTACGCGCACTTCGCATCAAAAGCCGAACTCCTGGTCGCCGCCCTGCACACCCACGGCCGACGGCTGCTCTCCCAGATGCTCGCCGCCGACCCGGACCGCCCGGTCACCGACGTGCTGCTCCACATCGGCCAGGGACTGCTGGAACCGCGCGACACCAGCGGCTTCCTCATCATCGAGGCGCTGGTAGCAGCGCGCCGCGACCAGGACGTGGCCAGCCCGATGCGCGACTACATCGGCGAGCGCGCCGACTGGCTCACCGGCCTCATCGAACTCGCCCAGTCCGCCGGCGAACTCGACCCCGTCCTGTCACCAAAGGCGCTGGCCCACTTCTGCCTCCTGCTCTCGATGGGCAGCGGACTGATCACCCCCGACCTGCACGAGGTCGACGAGACCGGCTGGTCCGCCCTGCTCACCCGCGTAATCGCCGGCCTGGGTCCAGCCGCCAGCCAGGCGGACGCAGCCTCCAGCCAAGCGGACGCAACCGCCAGCCAAGCCCCCCCAACCGTCAGCCAAGCCGCCGCAGCCGCCAACAAGACCCAGACAGGAACCGCCATGAGACTGCAGATCGACACCGAGCGCTGCCAGGGTCATGGCCGGTGCTACGACCTCGTCCCCAGCCTCTTCGGCGATGACGACGAAGGCTACGGACAGGTGCTCGGCGACGGTGCCGTCTCCGCGGAAAACGAGCGCGACGCTCGCCTCGCGGTCGCCAATTGCCCCGAGCGAGCGATCGAACTGGCCGCGACTCCCGAGGAGAACTGACATGACCTACGACGAGCGCTTTCCCCGCGGCAGCACGATCGACGAGGAAGACGAACCCGGTGCGGTTCGCAACGAGATCATCGTCGGCCCCGTCTCGGACTGGGCCACCGACTTCTCCCACCTCGAGCCCGAGTGGGCGGCCGACCCCTACCCCATCCAGGACGAATTGCGCGAGCGCTGCCCGATCGCGCACACCGGCCGGTTCGGCGGCGGCTGGCTCCCAGTCCGCTACGAGGACGTAGCGGCGATCGCCTACGACACCGACCGGTTCTCCTCCCGGTCCATCATCATGGGCAACGTCAGGCCGCCGCACGACATCGCCCCGGTCGGCGGCACGCCGCCCATCTCCTCCGACCCGCCGTTCCACCACGACGCGCGCAAACTGCTGCTCCCCGCCTTCACCAAGACCGCGGTCTCCCGGCAGGAACCCGCCACCAGGGCGTTCTGCCACTCGCTGATCGACGCCTTCGAAGGCCGCGACATCGTCGACGCCGCCAATGAGTACGCCCAGCACATCCCGATCCGCGTCATCGCCGACATGCTGGGCTTCCCGCCCGAGGACGGACCGCGGTTCGCCGAATTCGTCAAGAGCGTGCTCGAAGGCATTAACCTGCCGCCGGAAGAACGGATCGCAGGGGTCACCGCACTTTTCGACTACCTGATGGCTCAGGTGCACGACCATCTCGACAACCCGCGCGATGACCTGACCACCTACCTGATCAACGTCGAGCTCTACGGCCAGAAGCTCGAACCCACCCACGTCGTCGGCACCATGGCGCTGCTGCTGATCGCCGGCATCGACACGACCTGGAGCGCGATCGGCGCGTCCTTGTGGCACCTGGCGAAGACCCCGGCCGACCGGGCGCGCCTCGTCGCCCAGCCTGACTTGCTGCCGACCGCGATGGAGGAGTTCCTCCGCGCCTTCGCCCCGGTCACGATGGCCCGCCTGGTCAAGGACGACATGCAGTGGCGCGGCGTCGACATGAAGGCCGACGACTGGATCCTGCTGTCCTTCCCCGCGGCCAACCGCGATCCGGCCCAGTTCGACCGGGCCGATGAGATCGTCATCGACCGCGAGGTCAACCGGCATGCCGCCTTCGGCCTCGGCATCCACCGCTGCGTCGGATCACACCTAGCCAGGATGGAGCTGCGGATCGCCCTCGAAGTCTGGCTCGACCGGATCGGTGAGTTCAGCCTCGCTGACACCGATCCGGCATCCGTCGCCTGGTCCACCGGCCAGATCCGCGGGCCGCGCTCACTGCGACTCTTCATCCGTGACTTAAAGGTCGCCGAACCTTAATCCTCCGTGCCCGGATCGTTGCCTAACGGAGACGTAACCGTCCCCTACGTCACTTGATGCTGGGATTTAGGAGGTATTCATGAGCAGAGCAGGCAGGCGCCCGAGATGGCGGAGCGGGCTGCTCGGAGTGACCGTCGTGCTGGCCATGGCTGTTCCCTTGCCATTCAGCCACATGTCGAAATCCGAGGCCGCGACAACCAAGTCCGCGAGAACCGAGTCGGGCCCGACCAAAGCTCAGCGCATCAAGGTGCTCAAGGCCGCGCTGAAGCTGATGCACAAGAAGTTCTCCACGCTCGGCCAGTTCACCCCTGGCCCCGAAGACGTATTCGACTACCAGGTCGGCAACCTGTGGCTGCAGGGCATCGACGGCACCGGCACGACCGCCGCGGTAATGGAAGGCTGGAACGACCCGAACATCGGCAATATCATGGCCCAGTTCGACAAGGACTTCGGCCTGCCCAAGGCCCAGATCAAGACCATCTTTCCGACCGGAGCCCACAAGCTGCCAGCGACCTGCCCGCCCGGCATGGTCGCCCTGCAGAGCTACGGATCCTGTGATGCCTGGGCCGGCGAGCTTGAACTCGACGTGGAATCGGTCCACATCATGGCGCCGTACGCGAAGATCCTGATCGTCGTCGCGCCGCCGGACAGCGAGATCACCGATGACGCCGCCAGCCAGGTAGCGCCGCCCGAGTTCATGCAGGCGCTCGAGGTCATCAGCTCCGAGCACCTGGCCAACGTGGTCTCGATCAGCGACGGCACCGCCGAGAGCACCTACAGCCACGGCCTCAAGGAAATCTACGAGCAGGAGGCCGGCGAGCTCACGGCCGCGAAGTTCGGCATGCCGGTGCTGGTCGGCACCGGTGACTGCGACGCCGTCCAGCACCTGGCCGTCGGCCCGAGCAACTGCGACCCGAACCTGGTCACCAAGGGCCGCGCCACGGCCGCCTGGGACGACTCCCCGTGGGTCACCGCTGTCGGCGGCACGATCCCCAACTTCAACGGACACGGCGTGCGCATCGGACCCGATCCGATCTGGAATCTCGGCCCCCAACTCCCGTTCGGCGAGGGGGCCGGCTTCTCCGCCGCCTTCACCCGGCCGAGCTACCAGAACGGCGTCGCCAAGATCACTAAATCCAGCCGGCGCTCCGTGCCGGACATCTCGCTGAACGGCTCGGACGGCACCTCAGAGTCCGGACCGCTGCTGAACGGCATCCTCGCCCTGGCCACCCAGCTCAACCACGGCCAGAACGTAGGCCCCATCAACCCGATCCTCTACAGCGTCCTCGGCCCGGCCGGGCTCAAGGACGGCATCGCCGACGTCGTCTCCGGCAACAACAACGTGTTCAGGAACAAGAAGGTCGCAGTGAAGGGCTTCGCCGCCGCCAAGGGCTTCGACGTGGCCAGCGGCTGGGGCACGGTCCGGGCGAACACGTTCGGGCCCGCGCTCGTCATGGCCACGGCCGCCGCTCACCAGGACGTCGCAGTCCGGGCAAAGGCGGCGGCGGCGCTGACCAAGCTCGAGCACCGGGTGGAATTCAGCAGCGTCGTGGTCAGCGGAAGCGGCTCGACGAAACTGTCCGCCCAGGGCTTCCTGGCCGGCCACCCGGTCGTCCTGGCGAT
>DASYAT010000243.1:0-58674 GCA_036501205.1 Streptosporangiaceae bacterium
GGTATATTAGCGCCCAGTTCTTCAAATGCGCGTCCGTGTTGCCGATCGAAACGCTCACTCAGAAATATCAGCTCGGCGGGATCGATAAGGCCTTCGGGGATGCCTTCGATCGATGCGGCTGGCACTAGCTGGACGCGTGGAACATTCAACCCGGCTTCCTGTAGCCAACGCATGGTCAAATATTCGTTCAATGGTAGGTCTTTCAAACTTCGGTCCGGGAGTTTCGCTATCCACCATGCGCCGTCGCCGCTAGCCGGGAATGTGAGTCGATCACCATGAATTGAATACTTAAGTTGAACTCCAGCGAGCGAATGCCTGATCGGGTGGTCAGCAGGATCGGCGTCCGGCGCGTGATCATCAGGAATGTCGTCATCGGGCTCTGTCGAACTATGCACTGTCACGGCGCCAGGAAGATCTGCCCCCAGCCGCAACAGCAGGGTAAAGTCCCTGACGTAACCGCCACCCATTTCGCGGATGATCTGCTTCCTTAGTTCACCTTCCGGCAGCAAGTTCGCGAACCACGGAGGAAGTCCGACCCGTGCTCTTCGTTGCTTCCGGGGATCGTCTTCGAAAATCTGACCAAGCGTTTTATGGTCCGGAGCCGTCAGATCGTCCTCATAGAAAAAAGACGCTCCGCCTTTTTCGTAGTACAAGATGCCAACGTCTCGGTCATGCAGGCGCACTCGTCCCTCGACGACGTCGCTCATGCTACGCCACCGAGCGGATTATGTCGGCGACTGAGCGACCATCTCTCGCGCCCCACTCAGCCATTTGATCTACATAGGATTGTATAGCAGCCTTTACCGTCACTGCGCGGCCAGCCAGAAAGGACTCGTCGTGGCCTTCGGCTAGAAGGAGTTGGCTAAATTCGTCGATGAGGTGACTGTCGGCAACTTCACGCGGCGCAGTAACTAGAGCCTGTCGCAGATCTTGAGGTGGCAATGGAGCGCAGATAAGCCGGTTAGCTATGGAGCTTACGCCTGGCATCGCCGCGTCGGAAATAATGACCCTGAGCGGATTCCCCCCAGATAGGAGGGAGTGAATATCGACAGGGTGACAAGTGCGTGGATCAAGTGGGCCTGCAGACAGCAGCCCCAGGACATTTATCCTGGCCATAGCGTGGTTAAGGTGCATTTTTGTCAAGTCTACTGAGAAACTGGATGCTGTTGCCGAAAGCGAAAGCAATGCGCGCGCCGCGTCAATGGCGGTGCCACTTTCTACCGCATGCATCTGACGCCGTATGTCTACGACATTTATACCTCGCGCGCGGGCGCCGGCCACTGCGCTGCGCCACACCCAGCGGCGCAGCAATGACGCTGTCCGGTCGGCGGGCGGCCCCTGCACCCGCATGAATCGAATAAGGACTGGGATGACGCGCGTATAGGGCAGCACCTTGATGTGCGGAATCCCGATCTCACCTTGCAATAGCCTGACTACGTCGCGGAGAAGGTGACTCACCTCGTTAAAGGTAGCGACCCGATCAGCGTCAGAGTCGAATACGCCGTGAAAGTCGTCGCGGAATATATCCCCGCCGCGAAATGCGAGCAGGCAGCGTAGTACCAGCCGGTCATCGAGTTGCCCGAAACCGAGTTCCGCTGGAATGAGGCCGAGACTGGTGAGGTCAGTGCCCTGAGTCGCCGCGAATCCTGAGTGCAGGGCGCTGAACGACTCTGCCCTGGAAAGAGGCTTTCCAGTGTCGTTCATCCGAGTAAAGATCTCGATGAGTTCTTCCTCGTTGTCCGAGGTGACGATATATGTTGGAATCTGGTATTCGCGGATTGCCTTCGCGGCTTGGTCGGCCAGTGTCAGCTGTGATTCGGACAGGACGTCGGCGTTAGCGCGCATCCAGCGCATCATGGCGACCGTCTCGTAAAGAGAACTAACGGGTACCCAGGAGGCAGGAGGTTGTTGTCGAGTGCCAGCGCTGCGGAATGATCCAGAGTCGAGGTCAAAATAGATACGGAAACGTGAGTCGGTAGTCTGTCCGGCGGCTATAAGGGCGCCGACAATGCTTGTGATGCGTTGCTGGCCGTCCACGACCCAGAGCGCGGAGTCGGTCGCCGGGGCTTCGATTTCGATCGGCCCGAGGGTCAAATGCTGGGCGGGCGCAGAGCGGCGCCACAGCAGGAGGTTGCCGATTGGAAAGCCTCGGTACAGGCTGTCAAATAGCTTTGCCACATCTGAGGACTCCCATCTGAAGCCGCGCTGGAACGGCGGCACGCGAAGGGCGCCGCGTTGGACGTCGCGTACCAAGTCCGCCGGAGTCCGGTATTCGACTGCCGGACGTTCCAATGTGGCCATGATGCCTCTCGATAGCTGCCCTGGGCGATCAGTGATTCGCCGACCTCCGGTGGGAGCGGACGCTGCTTGAAGTGCCGCGGTAGTCACAGTCTGGGCTAGGACAACGCTCCCAGTGGCCGTTCCGCACGGCGTCTTCAGTGACCGAGTGGCTAGGCCCATAGCCGTGCCGGTGAAGTAGTTGCGCGACGGCGCCGCCGTACTGCGCAGCAAGCAGTGCTGCCTCGGCGACCTTGTCGTGTCCTTTTGTGAAAAAAGACCCGATGTTGGTCTCTTGCCCGCAACCACACCAACAATTGCCAGTAGGGATCAACCTGGGAGGACCTGAACTAGCCACCCCACCAAGATATCAGATCTAGATTCCTAACCAAGTTAGGCAAACAAGGTGTGCCTAGTCTATTTGTTACGTGGGGCAGAGGTAACCGCGCTCTGTCTCAGGCTGCCTGGCTTTCGGCGGTGGGCTGAGTGGCGGCGGCCTGACGGAAGGTCATGCGGCCGCGGTCTATCACGACCGGGCCGGATTCTATGGCGGTCTGGAACAGGGCCTCGTGGCCTTCGACCCACATCGAGACCACCAGCGAATCGCCAGGAAAGACTGGATGGCTGAACCGGCCGGACATGGACAGGAACCGGGCCGGGTCTGAGCCGCACAGGGTGTGCAGCAGGGCCCGGCCGGTGACGCCGTAGGTGCACAGGCCGTGCAGGATCGGCCGGTCGAAGCCGCCGCGGGCGGCGAACTTCGGGTCGACGTGCAGCGGATTCCGGTCACCGGACAGCCGGTACACCAGGGCCTGCTCCGGCCTGGTCTGGTACGTCACCACGTGATCGGCGTCCCGGTCCGGCTTGGCCCAGGTGTCCCTGGGACCGCGGTCGCCGCCGAAGCCGCCCTCGCCTCTGATAAACGTGCTGCCCCGCGCCGTCACCAGCGGCTCGCCGGTCGCCGCGTCCACGGCCTTGCTCTCGGTCACTGCCAGCGCGCCCGAGCCCTTGTCGTAGATGCCGGTCACGGTCGCGACGGTCCGCACGGTGCCGCTTACCGGCAGCGGCTGGTGCAGCTCAAAGGACTGCTCGGCGTGCACGAGCAGCGCCCGGTCGAAGTCGCCGAGGCTGCGCCCGGTCGACGCCTGGGAGATCAGCACCGCGTACGTCGGCAGCGCCTGCTGGGTGATTCCTTCTGAGTTCTCCGTGGTGAACTCAAGCTCGTTCAGCGGCTCGCCTAGCCCGGCACCCACGCCCACGGCGTAGAGCAGCGAATCCTTCGAGGTCCAGGATCGCTCCTGCGGCTCGCCCGGTACGCCGATCACGCTGTGGTCAAGTGCCATTGCGAGCCTCCCGGGGATTAGAACACGGTTCTAGAATTATTGTAGTTGCGACCGTCTCAATCAAGGGAGCTTCGCATGGGACTGCTGGACGGGAAAGTAGCGATCGTCACCGGCGCCAGCCGGGGGATCGGGGCAGAGATCGCTCGTCGGTTCGGCGCCGAAGGCGCGGCCGTCGCGGTCGTCGCGCGCACTAAAGACCCGGGCAGCTCCCCGCTCGAAGGGACAATCACCGAGACCGTCGAGCAGATCCGCGCCGCGGGCGGAAGCGCGGTCGCGATCGAGGCCAACCTGTCCAGGCCGGAAGACCGAGAGCGGCTGGTCTCCGACACGATCGTGCAGCTGGGCGACCCCGACATCCTCGTGAACAACGCGGCCGTCACGTACTTCCGGCGGATCGAGGACTTCACCGCCAAGCAGTACGCGCTGATGTTCGACGTTCAGGTGGGCGCATCGGTTCATCTGGCGACGCTAGTGCTGCCCGGCCTGCGGGCCAAGGGCGCGGGCTGGATACTCAACATCTCCTCGATCGCGGCGGTGCACCCGCAGGTCCCGAGTCCGTGGGGCAGCCGGGGCGGCACCGTCTACGGCATGTGCAAGGCCGCGATCGAGCGGTTCTCCACCGGGCTCGCGGCCGAGTTGTACGACGACAACATCGCGGTGAACTCGCTCGCGCCGAACAAGGTGGTCCCGACCCCGGGCACGATCTTCCACCACCTGACCACCGAGACCGACCCGAACTCAGAGCCGCCTTCGGTCATGGCAGCTGCCGCCCTAGAACTCTGCCTCGCCGACCCGAAGTCCCTGACGGGCCGCGTCACCTACTCGATCGACCTGCTCACCGAACTCGGCGTTCCCGTGCCAACCGCATAGCGGCGAGTACGAATACGACGACCATCGCGGCACTCGCGAGCGCGAACCCGGCGACCAGGATCGCCCAGACCGGCGTCGGAACCACCACCAGCGCCGCGAAGTCCGAGCCGATGGTCCACGCTTGTTGAACTGAACCAGTTCAGGCTGGGGGGCGGGTTAACGACCACCCTTCCATGCTTACACGCCGATTCGAGTAGCCAGCCGCTCTCTGTGGTAATTGCCGTCGCCTAGGAACAGTTCGCTTGATTTGGCGCGCTTGAAGTACAGATGGGCGTCGTGTTCCCAGGTGAAGCCGATGCCGCCGTGGATCTGGATGTTCTCGGCCGCGACGTGGAAATACGTGTCCGAGGCCAGTGCCTTGACCAGCGCCGCCACCGTCGGCACCTCGGGGGAGTCCTCGGCGACCGCCGCCGCCGCGTAGATCACGGCCGAGCGCAGCGACTCGACCTCCATCAGCAGGTCGGCGCAGCGGTGCTTGATCGCCTGGAAGCTGCCGATCGGGCGGCCGAACTGATGCCGGATCTTCGCGTATTCGACCGCCATGTCCATGGCCCGCTGCGCACCGCCCAGCTGCTCGGCGGCGAGCGCTATCGCGCCGATGTCGAGGATCTTGTTCAAGATGGCGGTCGCGTCGCCCGGCGAGCCGATGGGTCGGGCCGAGACGCTGGTGAAGACGCAGCGGGCCAGCTTGCGGGTCTGGTCCATGGTGGCGAGCGCCGTGCATTCCAGGCCGGAGGCCGAGCCTTCGACGGCGAAAAGCGACAGTCCATCGTCGGCGCGGGCCACGACCAGGAGCAGGGTGGCGGTGCCACCATCCAGGACGAAGCTCTTGTGCCCGTCGAGCACCCAGCTGTCGCCGGCTTTGGACGCCGAGAGTCGAATCGCATCGGGTTCCCAGGAGCCGTCGTCCTCGGTGAACGCCAGCGTCGCGATCGTCTCGCCCGAGGCAATGCCCGGCAGCAGCTCCTGCTTGGCTGCCTCGTCCGAGCTGGCCAGCAGCGCGTTCGCCGCGAAGACCGCGCTGGCCAGGTACGGGCCGGTGTACAGGGCCGCCCCCAGTTCCTCCAGCACGATCGCCTGCTCAGCGAAGCTGAACCCGGCGCCGCCGTACTCTTCGGGGATAGCGATGCCCTGCAATCCCAGCTGGCTGCCCGCCGCCTGCCAGACCAGCGGGTCGGTCGAGTCCTGGACCGAGTCCATAAGCTCGCGCACCCGGGTCAGCGGGGACCGGTCGGCCAGGAACCGGTGCACGGACTCGGCGAGTTCGACCTGCTCGGTGCTCATCGCAAGCTTCATGATCGGTGCTCCACTGTGTTAGTCCGTTTGCACGGAGCTCAGGACAAGGATGTCCAGCGCCTCAATATTGTCGCCGTTCACCCATAGCGGGTTGACTTCAAAAGAATTCAGCGCGGCACCGAGCGACAGCGCCGCTTGACCGACTCCGGCAATGACTCGCGCGAGGGCATCCAGATCGGCCGCGACCTGGCCCCGGGCACCGGTGAGCAGCGGGTAGCCGCGCAGCTCGGCCAGCATCCGGCGGACTTCGTCGGCGTCGACCGGCAGCACGCGCAGGCTCACGTCGTTGAGTACCTCGACCCAGATTCCGCCGAGACCGACCGCGAGCACGGGTCCGAAGGTGGGGTCGACGGTGACCCCGGCCAGGAGTTCGACGCCGCCGGTGCGCATAGGGGACACGGTGACCTCTTCGGCCAGCTCGATCAGCCTCTGGAAAGCGGTCGTCACGTCCTGCTCGGTCCTCAGGTCCAGGGCTACGCCACCGACCTCGGACTTGTGCGTGACCTCGGCCGAGGAGATCTTGAGCACCACCGGGTAGCCCAGCTCATGCACGGCGTCCAAAGCCCCGCGCAAATCTTTCACCCTGAAAGAAGGCACCGGAGTGATGCCGAAAGCCGTGAGCAAATCTCTAGCCTCGGCCTCGGGCCATGGACCGCTGATGCGCACCGGGGTGGTGGCGGGCAGCGTGATGGTGTGGAGGCGGTTACGATTGTCCAGCCAGCGCAGCGCATTACCCGTCGCGCGGATCGCGAGGTCGATGCCGCCAAGCAGGTGAACGCCGTGCCGGCCAAGCAGTTCGCGGCCGTAGTCGGACAGGTCGACGCAGGTCGAGGTCGTGGCGATCACGGGGATCGGCGCCGATTCCAGTTGCCCGGCCAGCCAGGCGACGCGCTCCTCGAGCACCGCTGCGGCCGCTTCCTCCGGCCTGGCGTCCGGTACCGACACCCCGGAGTACAGCACGAAGTCCAGGCCAGGGTCGGCGACCGCGTGCGAGAGCGCGGCGTCGACCGGGGTGAGCGCGGCGGTGCGGCGGTTGGCCAGGAAGTAGCCGGTCACATCGAGCGGGTTGCGGGCCTCGGCGAATGGCGGCAGATGCTCGGTGATCGCGGCGGCCGTCGGTTCTGAGAAGGCCGGCAGCTCGATGCCCTCGGCGCTGGCCCGGTCGGCGATGATGTCGCAGGCGCCGCCTGAGGTGGTCACCGCGCCCATCCGGCGGCCGCGCGGCCAGCGGGAGTAGCCGAGCACGGCGGCGGTGGACAGCAGTTCCTCGATGCTGGTCACCCGGATTACGTTGAGCTGGCGCAGCGCGGCGTCGACCACCGCGTCGTTGCCCGCGACCGAGCCGGTGTGCGCGAGCGCCGCCGCGCTGCCGACCTCGCTTGACCCCGCCTTGAGCGCCACGATCGGCTTGCCCGCCTGGTCGGCCCGTTCGGCGGCGGCGGCGAACCCGGCCGGGATGCCCTCAAGGAACATGGCGATCACCTTGGTGTGGTCGTCCTGGATCAGGTAGTCGATGACGTCGGTGGCGCCGATCATCGCCTCGTTGCCGAGCGAGGTCAGCGTGCTCACGCCGATCGCGTGCGCCCGCGCGAATGCCATGAAGACGGACGCCAGCGCGCCGGACTGGAGCGCGACGCCGACCGGTCCGGCCTGCAGCGGCGGGGTGAAGTACAGCGCGAACGGCGCCGTCCGTGCATGCGCGTTCAGGAAGCCGAGGCAGTTCGGGCCGAGCACCGTGATGCCGTGTCCGGCCGCCTTCGCGGTCAGTTGCTCCTGCAGCGCCTGCCCGTCGGCGCCGACTTCCCGGTAGCCGGAGGCCAGCACGACCGCGCCCTTGACCCCGGCCGCACCGGCGTCGTCGAGCACGCTTTCGACCGCCTCAAGCGGCGTCATCACGAAGGCCAGGTCGACGGGCTCGGTGAGGTCGCGCAGGCTCGGCACGGCCGGGCGGCCGAATACCTTCTCGTGCCTCGGGTGGACCGGGATCAGCGGGCCGTCGAACCCGGCCGCCGCCTGGCTGGCGAACAGGAACCTGGCCCAGCCGGACGTCTCCGAAGCGCCGACCACCGCGACGCTGCGCGGCGCGAAGAACTCCCTGAGCCTGGCCGGGCTGACCAGCGGGCCGGTGGTCAGCTGGTCACTGGCCGGCATGGCGCTGTGCTGGCTCCTGATGGCGGGGCTCCTTCGGCAGGCCGAGTGCCCGCTCGCTGATGATGTTGCGCTGGATCTCGCTGGTGCCCGAGTAGATCGTCCCGGCCCGGCTGGACAGGAACACGTTCTGCCATTCGCTCGTCGGGTAGCCCTTGCCGTCCGGGCGGACCAGCCCGTCCGTGCCGGTGATGCCGATCGCGACCTCGCCGAGCCAGCGGTGGTACTCGCTCCACACCAGCTTGGCGATCGAGGCCTCGGGACCTGGCGGCCGGCCTTCTGCGGCCTGGGCGAGTGCCCGCAGGCCGTTGAACCGCATGATCTGAACGCCGGTGTAGGCGCGGGCCAGGTCCTGGCGCACCAGCGGGTCGGCGTTCTTGCCGTACTTGCGTGCGGTCTCGATCAGCTCCCAGAACTCGCGCTCGAAGCCGAGGTGCTGCATGGTCACCGCGCCGCCCCGCTCGTGGCCGAGCGTGGTCATCGCGACTTTCCAGCCGTTGTTCAGCCCGCCGATGACGTTGAACATCGGGACCCTGACCCGGTCAAGGAAGTCCTCGCAGAACTCGGACGCACCGGAGATCTGCTTGATCGGCCGGTAGGTGACGCCGGGGTCGTTGAACGGCAGCAAGATGTAGGAAAGCCCGGCGTGCTTGGGTACCTCGGGGTCACTGCGGCACAGCGCGAACATCATGTTCGCCCGGGCCGCGCCCGAGGTCCACACCTTGGTCCCGGTGATCACGATCTCGTCGCCGTCGATCTCGGCCTTGGTCTGCACCCCGGCGAGGTCGGAGCCGTGGTCGGGCTCGGAGAAGCCCTGGCAGTAGGTGTCCTCGCCGGAGATGATCCTGGGCAGGAAGTGCGCCCGCTGCTCGTCGGAGCCGTGCACGATGATCGAAGGGCCGACCAGGCTCTCGCCCATGCCGCGCCGCACCCGGGGCAGCCGGGCCGCGTGGAACTCCTCGTTGAGCACGGCCAGCCGGACGCCGTCCATGCCCTGGCCGCCGAACTCGTCCGGCCATTGCGGGCAGATCATGCGGGCATTGGACAGCCGCTCTTCCCACTCCTTGTAGATCGGCTGCTCGGCCGCGTGGGCCAGCTCGCCGCCCCGGTAGCCGCCGGCCGTCACCGCCATGTTCCAGTCGGCCAGCTCGGCGAGCCCGTCCGGTGCGTTCTCCCCGATCCACTCGCGCAGGTCAGTGCGGAACTCCGCGATCTCCGGGCCGAGGTCAAGATCCATGCCAGGCTCCAATCTCGATGTCCCGGAATCCCGGGCCGGAGTATAATCCTAGAATCGAATTCTAGGTTTCATTCGACCTTAGGCGCGGCTCTACTGTCAAGCACGGGGGGAATTGTCAAGGGCGGGGGCGGGGCGGGCCGGGCCGTCGGCCATCAGGCGGGTCGCGTACTCGATCACCGAGTTGATGATCTCGGTGGCCTGGCGGCGGGTGCGGGCGGCGGCGACCTCGCGGGCGCCGACCCCGATCAGCGAGGTCAGGATCGCGGCGTAGAGCCGGTCGGCCGAGGTGTCGGAGAGCCGCAGCAAGGCGTCGTTCTGGCTGATCCATTCGTGCAGGCGCCGCCGCCTGCTCAGCTCGAACCCAGGCGGCCCGTCACCTGACACGAACAGCAGCTCCAGATCCCGGCGGGTCCAGCTTCCCTCCAGGAAGGCGCGGGCGCCGACGCAGAACAGCGTCGTCGGGTCGGGTGTGCCTGAGCCGGCTCCAGGGCCGGCCGCGCGGGCACGGGCGACCGCCTGGCTCGCCGCTTGCTCGTGCGCGATCTGATGGTCCTGCCACAGCGCGAGGAAGAGCTCACTCTTTCCGCCGAAGTGGTGGTACAGGCTCCCGACGCTGGAACCGGCCTGCTCCACAACGTCCGCGATGCTCGCATTAGAAAATCCTTGGGCGGTGAAAACTTTGCGCGCCGCATCCAGCAGCGCTCGCTGAGTCTGCTTGGTACGACCCCACTGCCAGGTGGCGGGTGCCTGCTTGCCGGATGGGGCGTCGGCCGTCACAGTTGCCTCCCGTCCTGTCCTAGCCCGTCTGGTCTGTGCTAGAAGATAATTCCAGAAGGTAATTCTAGTAATCGGGAGATGGCCAATGGGACGTCTGGACGGGCGCGTCGCGATCGTGACCGGTGCTGGCCGGGGGATCGGCCGGTCAGTAGCCAAGCTGCTCGCCGCCGAAGGGGCGGCCGTTCTCGTCAACGACCTTGGCGGCTCGGTCGACGGCGCCGGTGCCGACGCCGGACCGGCCGGCGAAGTGGTCGCGGAGATCACCGAGGCTGGCGGCAAGGCAGCGGCGAACGGGGCCGATGTCTCTGACCACGCGGCGGCGGAGACACTGATCGGCTCGGCCGTCGAGCAGTTCGGACGGCTCGACGTGCTGGTGAACGTCGCCGGGATCCTGCGGGACCGGATGGTCTTCAACATGACCGAGCAGGAGTGGGACGACGTCATCCGGGTGCACATGAAGGGCTCGTTCAACACCACGAAGTTCGCCGCCGCGCACTGGCGGTCCGAGCGCCACCCAGACGCGCAGAATCGAATCATCAACTTCACCTCGGTCTCCGGCCTGCACGGCTCGCCCGGCCAGGCCAACTACGCCGCCGCCAAGATGGGGATCGTCGGGCTGACCTACTCGGCTGCGAACGCGCTGGCCCAGTACGGCGTGACCGTGAACGCGATCTCACCGGCCGCCTCGACCCGGATGACGGACACGGTGCCGACCGAGCGCCGCCGGGCGCGGACCGTCACCGACGACGAACGCTCCCCGGACAACGTCGCCCCGGTAGTGGCGTACCTGGCCAGTCCTGAATCCGGCTGGATCACCGGCCGCATCGTGCACAGCGCGGGCTATGAGATCGCGCTGTACAACAACCCAGAGCCGATCGCCAGGATCATCGGGACCGAGCCGTGGGGGCTCGACGACCTCGCTGCCCAGGTCGAGCGGTCGTTCGGCCCGCTGCTCGGGAAGAAGCGCTGATGGGCCTGAAGGACAAGCCGGTGCCGGTCCCGACGCCGGAGACGCAGCCGTTCTGGGATGGCTGCGCGGCGGGGGAGCTGCGGATCCAGCGCTGTCTGGACTGCGGCAAGCCGTACTTCTATCCGCGGCCGGTGTGCCCGTCGTGCGGGTCGGTGAACGTAGAGTGGCTCACCGCGAGCGGGGAGGCGACGCTGTATTCGTACGTGATCAACCAGCGGCCGGCGCCTGGGTTCGAGGAGGACGCGCCGTACGCGATCGCGGTGGTGCAGTTGGCGGAGGGGCCTCGGATGATGACGAATATCGTCGGGGTGCCGAATACGCCTGAGGACCTGGTGCTGGATATGCCGCTGCGGGTGACGTTCGAGGCGCGCGGTGATGTTCAGTTGCCCCTCTTTACGCCGGCGAGTGCGGCATGAGCGCGATCGCGGCGATCGTCGGGGGAGCCGAGACCAACCAGGTCGGCAAGCTGCCGGACTACTCCGTCCTGGGACTGCACATTGAAGCGGCGGTCAACGCGGTCAACGACGCGGGGCTGTCACTCAAGGACATCGACGGGATCGCGACGGCTAGCTCGATCGGCCCGGTGCAGGTGGCCCACGCGCTCGGGATCACGCCGCGCTGGATGGACGGCACCGCGGTGGGCGGCACCTCGTTCCTGCTCCATGTCCGGCACGCGGCGGCGGCGATCGCGGCCGGCCAGGCGAGCACCGTGCTGATCACGCACGGTGAGTCGGGCCGGTCCAGGGTCGGTGCGGGCCGGTGGTCGACGACCATGTCGTCACCGCAAGGCCAGTTCGAGGCGCCGTACGGGCCGGTCGGGCCGCCGACGCTGTTTACGATCCCGGCGCTGCGCTACATGAAGGACTACGGGCTGACCCATGAGCAGCTCGCCTACGTCGCGGTCGCCCAGCGCCAGTGGGCGGCGAAGAACCCTCGGGCGATGTTCAGGGACCCGATCACGGTCGATGACGTGCTGGCCTCGCGGATGGTGGCCTATCCGTTCCACCTGCTTGAGTGCTGCCTGGTCACAGACGGTGGCGGTGCGCTAGTGGTGACGTCGGCTGACCGTGCCCGCGACTTCCCCCAGCCGCCGGTCTACGTGCTGGGAGCCGGGGAGTCGCTGGAGACCCCGCTGGTATCGCAGATGGTGGACTTCACCGAGTCGCAGGCGATGAAGCTGGCCGGGCGGGACGCGTTCGCGCAGGCCAGGATCACCACCGCCGATGTCGAGCACGTGATGATCTACGACGCGTTCGCGCACCTGCCGATCTACGGGCTCGAGGCGCTCGGGTTCATGCCCAAGGGCGAGGCCGGTCCGTTCATCGCCGACGGCAACACTGAGCCGGGCGGCTCGCTGCCGGTGAATACCAACGGCGGCGGCCTGTCCTACACGCACACGGGCATGTACGGGATGTTCGCGATGCTCGAAGGCGTGCGCCAGATTCGCGGCGAAGCGGCCGCGAACGTCGATCCGAACATCAGCGTCGTGCTCGGCAATGGCGGCATGTTCGCGACCGTTGGGGTGCTTGTGCTCGGCAGGACTGATTCGTCCGCTGGTTAGTGTGTTGCCTGCAGCCAATCTCATGCCTAACACAAGGGAGTGCGCATGCCAGGCGGTGCGGTAGCGATTGTCGGAGGCCGAGTAGTACCGATCACGGGCGAGGTGATCGAGGGCGGGACGGTCCTGATCGAAGACGGCAAGATCACCGCCGTCGGGGCGACGGTGACCGTGCCGGACGGAGTCACGGTCGTCAACGCGGCCGGATCGTGGGTGCTGCCCGGCTTCATCGACGCGCACGCGCACGTCGGAGTGCACGAAGAAGGCGAAGGCTGGGCCGGCAACGACACCAACGAGATGACCGACCCGGTGATGGCGCAGGTGCGCGCCATCGACGCGATCTACCCGTACGACCTCGGCTTCAGGGACGCGGTGACCGGCGGCGTGCTCGCCGTCAACGTCAACCCAGGTTCCGGCAACCCGATCGGCGGGCAGACCGCGGCCCTCAAGTGCTGGGGCCGCAGCGTGGACGAGATGCTGCTGCGCTCGCCGTCTGGCCTCAAGTCGGCGCTCGGCGAGAACCCCAAGCGGGTCTGGGGCGAGCGGGGCAAGACCCCGGGCACCAGGCTCGGCACGGCCTCGGTGCTCCGCACCGCCTTCGTCGACGCGTCCAACTACCTGGCCAGACTTGATGTTGAGCAGCGCAAGCCCGAGGCCGACCGCAAGCACGTCGACCGTGACCTCAAGCTCGAGGCGCTCGTCCTGGTGCTGAAGCGCGAGATCCCGTGGCGCCAGCACTCGCACCGCTCCGACGACATCGCGACCGCGATGCGGATCGCCGAGGAGTTCGGCTACCAGCTCGTGATCGACCACGGCACCGAGGCGCACCTGCTGGCCGACGTGCTCGCCGCGAAGGGCATCCCGGTGATCATCGGGCCCCTGTTCACCAGCCGGTCGAAGGTCGAGCTCAGGAACCGCTCGCTGGCCAACCCGGGCAAGCTCGCTCGCGCCGGCGTCACGATCGCGATCACCACCGACCACCCGGTCGTGCCGATCCATTTCCTGGTGCACCAGGCCGCGTTCGCGGTCAGGGAGGGCCTGGACGCAGCGACCGCCCTGGAAGCGCTGACCATCAACCCGGCCAGGATTGTCGGGATCGATGACCGGCTCGGGTCGCTGGAGGTCGGCAAGGACGGCGACGTGGTGATCTGGTCGGGCGACCCGCTCAATGTGCTCAACCGGGCCGAGCAGGCGTTCGTCGAAGGCAAGGAGATCTACGCCTACAACGGCGGCGACCAGATCTTCGCCGACCGCAACCCGGTCGAGCCCGGAGTCTGAGTGTCCTTCGACTATTCCGGCCAGGCGGTAGTAGTCACCGGCGGTACCAGGGGCATCGGGGCGGGCATCGCCTCGGCGTTCCTGGCCGCCGGGGCCCGGGTGCTGGTTTGCGGGCGGACCGCCCCGGCGTCACTGCCGGACGGGATCGAGTTCGTCCAGGCCGACGTGCGTGATCCCGGCCAGGCGGTCGTGCTGGCCCAGACGGCCATCGACCGGTTCGGGCGGCTCGACGTGCTGATCAACAACGCCGGGGGCGCACCCCCGGCCGACGCGGCCACGGCGTCGCCCCGCTTCCACGCCAAGATCATCGAGCTGAACCTCACCGGGCCCCTGCACGTGTCGCAGGCGGCGAACGCGGTCATGCAGATCCGCGGCGGCGGCTCGATCATCATGATCAGCAGCGTGAGCGGCACCCGGCCATCGCCTGGCACCGCCGCTTACGGCGCCGCCAAGGCCGGGCTGACCCATCTGGCGGTCAGCCTGGCCATGGAGTGGGCGCCCGAGGTCAGGGTCAACACCGTGATAGTCGGCCTGGTCGGCACCGAGGAGTCCGCCCAGCACTACGGCGGCGCCGAGGCGATGGCGGACGCGGCCGCAGCGGTCCCGTCGGGCCGAATGGCAACCCCGCAAGACGTGGCCGGTGCCTGCCTTTACCTAGCCTCCCCGCTTGCCAGTCAGGTCAGCGGCGCCTCTTTGCTAGTCCACGGCGGCGGCGAACGCCCACCCTTCCTGGCCAGCCCCTGACTCTCGCTTAGCCCTCCGCGTGGACATCCGGGATATTGAGGTGAAATGTGACGGTTGTGACAATGTGCCCGGTCGGCCGGGCCGGATGAATATGCGCATGCACCCCCTGACATTGCAAATCGAGTTGTGTGTGCGAATTTCCGGATCCGAGGTCAGGCTTGCGGGGCTGACCACCGGTCAGGTGCACCAGAGCCTCTCTGGTGTAGTTCCGTCCAGGGAAGCTACTGCACCGTTGCCTCCCTGGTGTAGCCCTGGCTGCACCGTTGCTCACCTGGTGTAGTTCCTTCCCGGGAAGCAACTACACCAGGGAGGCTCCGGTGTACTGACGCCCGGGTCACGGGGCGGGTCCGGGGTTGCCCGGGGTCGGGTTAGACGCGCATGCGCGTTGCTCGTGCGCGGCCAGGTGCGGCTCTCCCCGAGGCTACGCAGCTGCCGGGCGGGACCCCGATGCTTTGCTAGCGGTACTCGGTTAGGCGGGCGCGGGCGCCGGCGAAGGCCAGCAGCGCGATTGCCAGGGCCGCGCCGAGGGGGATCGGGCCGGTCCAGCCGGTTTCGCCGTGCTCGCTGGCGGTGATCGCGTTGTTGTATGCTTGCTGGTTGATCCCGATGAGCCTGCCCAGCGCCCGGTCGTACCGGTAGAAGGCCCAGTTCGAGTTGCCAGGGGCCAGGCTCGTGTCGAACGCGATCGCTCCGGACAGGTCGCCGTTGCGATTGAGCGCGCGCAGGTGCCGGTCGTACTTTTCGTAGACCTGATAGGCGTAGAGCGTCCGCTGGGCGGCGGCCCGCTCTCCAGGGAAGGTGATGTTGCCGAACTCGACGCCGAAGAAACCGCCGAACTCGACGTGAGCGTGGTCGGTTCGGAAGCGGCGACGGCGCTGGCGAGTGCCGCGTCATAGCGGAAGATGCTGGTGACGTTCAGGCGCGCTAGATCCTGCGATTCGGATTCGAAAGCCTGCTGGTACTGAGCGGCCCGACCGAGAGCGCCCCGGCTATGGTCAGAGCGACCGTAATCACCGTCGCCCCGGCGAGTGCCGGGTTGAGCAGCCGCCGGTGGGTGGCCGAGATGAAGAGCTGCACCCCGATTAGCGCGACGAGCAGCACCAAGCCGGTCAGGAGAATTAGCAGGGCGGCCCGGCCAGCCAGGGAATGCTTGGCCTGATAGGTCGCGGTCAGCGCGGCGGTGTTGGCGGTGGTCAGATTGGTGGCGGCGGGCAGGATGTTGGTCATCAGCAGGTCCGTCGCCGTTCGGTAAAGCGTGAGCGCGGCGACGAGGGGTCGGCCCGGCTTGCTCGGGCCCACGTCCTCCAGGTAAATGATCTGGCCTATGAGTTGCTCGTATCGACCCAGGTCGTCGAGTACCGAGCGCACGGCCTGCTGCGCCGCCTGGCTTGAGCCCGCGACAGCGGCGGCGTTCTGCAGGTCGTGGTCCGCTGAGCCGCGGTCCTGGTTGAAGATCGTTTCTGCCTGCTGCCTGGTCAGGCCCAGGTTAGGGCGGTCGCCGATCAGCAAGATGTTGGCGACCTGGGCGTCCATGTCGTTGAGGCGGAAGTACAGGTCGGTGCTGGCGCGAGCTTCCGGCGCAGCCTGGCCGCCGATCAGATGCACGCCGGCTCCGACGCTGGCGAAGATCGCGGCGATGATCGTGCCGAACGCGATTGCGACGACGATGATCACGGCGGTCAGGCCCCGGATTCGCTCGGGGGTGTTGCGCCACTTGATCAGGCGCCGGATCGCGCTTGGCCGACCAGAAGCGACGGGCCGGACGGGGGCGGAGGTAGTCGCGTGCATGAGGACCCTCTTAGATCAAAGTCCGGGGCCGGACCGAGTTCGCGCGTTCGACCAGGGCGATCCGGTCGTCGGCGTCCTTGGCCAGGTGAGCCAGCGTGCGGTACGTGCGTTCCAGGCCGAGTCTGAGTTCGCGCTCGGTCGGACGCTGGCCGAGAATCCGGCCGTTCCAGTCGGCATCCGTCCCGGCCCCGTTGGTCGGCCAGGCTCCCGCCCCGGTGAGCGTTCAGGTCAGGGCCGACTCAAACACCTCGGCCTCCATCCTCTGCCGGCGCTCGGCATCGAGCCCGAGTGCTTCGAGTCGCTGTCCGGCCTCGATCACCTCGCGGGGCGTGTCGTTACCCCTGATCCGGGCGGTGATCGCGGCGACCTGGGCCGAAGTGAAGTAGATGGAGCCGGCCGGGACCGAGTCGAGGATCGCGACCGCGCCAGCCCGGTTGGCGAGCGCGAGCTCAACCCGGGCTCGCCCGAACGCGGCGGAGACATGGGAATGATCGGCGGTCCAGACGAGGCCGTAGTAGCGGTCCGCGGTCGTCAGGTCACCGGCCAGTTCGGCGGTCATCGCGAGCGCCAGTTTGGTGCGACCTCGCCAGGCAGCAGGCCGTACACGGCATCGAATGAATCTCTGGCCAGGTCGAGGCGCCCGGAAGCTAGCCCGGCGATCCCGCGATACCAGTCAATCCGCCAGTCGTCCGGGTTGGAAAGAGCCAGTTCGCCGAGCAGTTGGCCGGCCCGCTCGGTCTCGCCGGCCTCGATCAGGGCCCGGACCAGCCGCAGGCTCACCTCGACCGTCGAGGCCAGGGGGAGGCGAAAGCAACCGGATGAGCTCGGCTGGCCGGGCCGCCCCCAGCCCGGCCAGATAGCCGGCAACCGGATCGGAGAGGTCCGTCAGCGGAGCGGGAAGTCCGGCGGCTGCGGTCGCAGGCTGAGGCGGCGGGAAGCCGGTCGCCGACGGGTCTGAGATGCCGACGACTCGGAGCTCAGGCTCGAACACGGTCGAGATCGCCGGCCTCGGCTGGCCGTCCTCGGCGGCGAGAACCTCACGCAGCACCCCGGTGAGCTGCTCGGCCATCTCGGCCGCCGATGAGAACCGGAGCAGCGGATCGGGGTCGGTGGCCCGGCGCAGCAGTCGGTCGAAGGACTCGTACTCCGCGAGCAGCGGCACCTGCTCCCTGGGCGGGAGCGAACTCACATACTGGCTGGAGTAACCCTTGAAGTCGAACGTGAGGACGGCCAGTGACCGGCCGACGGTGTACAGGTCCGAGCTGACGGACGGCCCTTCGGCTGCTATTTCCGGCGCCTGGTAACCGACCGTTCCGTAGATCGCACCTTCTTCGTCATCCAGCCGCCGAACCCCGCCGAGGTCGATGAGCTTGATCTGCTCTTCGCTCTGGATCACGTTCTCCGGCTTGAAGTCGCAGTAGACCAGCCCCAGGCCGTGCAGGTAGCCGAGGGCGCGCAGGACTTCGAGCGCGTAGGCGATTGCCTGCCCGAGCGGCAGGGGACCCGGCCGGCCATCGGCGGTCCGGTGGGCGCGAGCCATTTCCCGCAGCGACTCGCCGCCCACGTATTCCATGACGATATAGCCGTCCAGCTGTCCCGTTTCCGGCTCTGGGTGCTGCACGAAGTTGTAGATCTTGACGATATTCGGGTGTTCTACCTGGGCCAGGAATTGCCGCTCGGCCATTGCGGCCGCCATGGCATCGGCGTAAACGAGAACCGGCAACCACAGGCCCGGCAGTACCCGCTCGACCGGCTAGACAGCCGGTCCCGGCCCCGGCCAACCTGACCGCCGCAGTTGCTGCAGAACCGCTTGTGCTCAGGCACCTGCGGGTTCGATAGCACGGCATTGGCCGGGTCGCGATAGGGGACCGGAGGCACCTCGACTAGACCGACGCCGAGCTGCCCGCGCCGGGTGGTACCGGTAGATCCGCGACGTGTTGTACGGCCTGAAGTGGTGCGGCCGGACATGGTGCGGCCCGAGCTGCTACGGGCCGATCCTGAACCCGACGAGGTTGCCGCGACCGGCGCCAATGGTGCGGCCATTCCGCACACATTGCAATAGCCGTCTTCGGTAACTCCGGCGCAGCCATTCTGAATGCAAGCAGTCATCATTGCTCCCGACGCCCAGGAACCCTGGACGCCGTAATGCTAGGACGCCGCCTGATATATGACTGTTAGGATCCGATTCGCCGTTGTTAGGATCCCGTTAGGCTTCAGGAGAGCCGGGGGGATCGGCGGTGCCCCCCGGCTGTCGGGGTGATGTGGGTGCGATGTGGGGGCTGTGTAACTGGGGCGGGCAGCGGCAGTCCAGCAGGATCGTGGTGACCGTTCAGTTCGGTACGGATTACCGGTCCGCTAGGCCGGACTCCGCAGCCATTGCAAGGAGCCACTCATGTTCAGCAAATTCGGCGGCCTGCGAGCCAGCCTGCCCTCGAACTCCCGCTGGTTCGGCGCGGGCGCAGTCGTCGTATCCGGCGCCGTCTTGGCGATGCTGGGCGCCAGCGGGGTCGCCTCGGCCAGCGGTTCTCCCGCCGCGGGCAAGGCAGGCGCGGCGGCCACGGGCACGATCAAGGCCTGCTACAAGACGACCACCTCCCCGTCCACGATCAAGCGCATTCCCGGTTCGTCCACCTGCCCAGGCGGCAACTCGACCCTGACCTGGAATCAGGCCGGCGCCCGGGGCGCCCAAGGACCGGCTGGTCCGCAGGGGCCAGCCGGATCGCAGGGACCCGCTGGGCCGCAGGGACCGGCAGGATCGCAGGGACCGGCAGGGATTTCGGTCGGGACCTCAGGGACGAGCGGCACAGCGGTCCCACTGAACAAGGCTCAAACGCTGACGACGGTGCTGTCGGGCTCCGCCGTGCCTGCCAGCGGCACCTACTACGTCAACGCCAGCGTGATGCTCGTCGTCGCCCAGGGCGACACGGTGACCTGCATCCTGGCCGACAACGGCAACGCGGTCGGCGCATTCTCCACGGTGGGCCCAGTCGCGAACCAGACCTACGAGACGCTGCCGCTGAGCGGCGCGATCGCCCTGGCGGCTGGCGACACTCCCCAGGTCCAGTGCTCGGACTACACCTCCAGCAGCGTCAGCACCTTCTATGACGGCGGCATCACCTCGGTGCTGATCAACAGCCCGGCCGGCAACGCGACCGCCCGCGGGGCCAAGTCGCGGTCCGCGCGCCCATCACTGCCGTCGCACCTGTAACCCTCCTCGGCCGCCTGTCCCCGGCCGCGTCCGACCCGATCGCCGCCGCGCGGAGGCGATCGGGTCGCGGCAGGGACATCGCCCCGGTCTTGCTGACGGCTGCTAAACGGTCGGCATCAGGTACCGGCGGCGTCCGGCGTCCTCGGCTGGCTGATGTGTGACCCATATGGCGCCAGTCGACTCGACGAGATGCCGTGCCGCCTCGTTGCCTTCGGCGACCTCCACGATTGGCGTGGTGATTCGGTGAGCTTCGGCCAAGTGGCATGCTTCCATGAACAACCACCTGCCGAGACCTTGCCTGCGCCGAGAGGGTCGCACCGTGATCCAGAGTTGGCTTCCGGGCTCACCGAGAGCCACCGTGGCGGGTTCGTGCCGAAGGGATACGCGGCCGAGATACTGGCGATCCTGACCGGTTCCTCCGACGTACCACCAGACGGTCGGCGTTAGTGGTCTGGTGCCTGGACGCAGCGCGGTGCCATCTCGAAGCCCCTGGGTGTAGGAGGTGAGGCAAGTCATGCCGCGTAGGTCAGCCATTGTCAGGCCGTCCGCATCCGGCATGCCGTCGATGATGTGGTGCTCAGTCATGGCCTCCAGGAACGACGGACGCAGTGCAGTGTCGTCGGTCGGCTGGATGAGGTATCCCGTCGTGGCGACCATCTCGTTTACCTTCCCATTTCGACCTCGGTCACATGGTCAGCCTGTAGCGGCACGTGAACTCCAGTGCCCCTGCCAGCACGGCCGGAGGGATGACGATCGGGGTGAAGGTCAGCCTGTGCTGCTCGGGGCGCCAGTCCAGCTCGCTGGTGCCGGTGATGCTAACGGCGAACGTCTCGTTGCCGACGACGGTCAGCCTTACCGGCGTTCCCGGGATGACTTCCTGAAACAAGCAGGACACTCCTAGCTCGTCAGGGACCTCGTTCAGATCGACCCTAGTTGCTACGACCATCGCGTTCTCGTCGACTCCCTGAGCGTGGAATGCCTTGAACAGCACGTCACGTCCGCGCGCCCATCGGCGGACTGCGTGTCCGGAGGTAGTCACGACCGTGTCAGGCACCGCCAGCCCGCAGTCACCTGCCGTGACGAGTTGTCCCGGCTTGGAATTCGCGGCCGAAGCGAGATCGGGGTGATTGATCCATCGCACCGGAAGTGATTTCAGCACACCAAACACGGCCGCCGCGTCCTCTCGGGCCGCCCATGATCTCCGCGCGGGGTCGTCGATGGCGGGATGACCAGCCGGAATGGTGGGCCAGCGCCATAGCGCCGACGCCACCCTGCCCAAGTCGATGACACGATGCTCGTCACCCAGCCCGTCGAGCCAACGTCCACGCGCCAACGTCGCGTCTATGCGTGTTGGCCCTGTGCCAGGGTCCAAACGCGCCACTAAGACACCCCTGGCTTGTAGGTCAGCGATGATTAGATCCGCTGTGTAATCGGCCGCGTCGGTTAAGACGAGCACCGTGTCAGGCATTTTGTCAGCCTCCGTTGTCGGTCTTGTTGTCGTTGCCGGTTGTGCCCCAGGTGACGGTGTACTGCTTGATCAACGCCGGCTCCTCAGCCAGAGGCCTTCCGCCTACGGTTGACAGCTGCCTACTCGGGTCGTAAATAATTCCGCGGATTGGGGTCGTGTACTCGGGATTAAGGTGCACTTGATGCGTCAGGCCGTACGGCTCCATTGGATTCCTCTCATTGAGGCCGGTGATTCGGTTCCTCTCTAGGGAAACTCGCCCGGACGATTACACCCAGGGCAACGGCGAAGCACTGCTGTGGCATGTTTGGTGCATCCAAGGTGCATCCGTATTGCATTGTTGCTTCACGTCTTACGCTGACCTGGGGACATAGCAATCACAGCCCAAGGAGGTTCCTGATGGCGGCAGGCCGGCGGTCGCGCCTAGCGCAACACCGTCGGACACGAGGGTTTACCCAGGAGTCCCTCGCGGCCGAATTGAGCGCTGACCGCACTACTGTTGCCCGGTGGGAACGCGGGCAATGCGATCCGCAGCCGTACCATCGCAGCAGGCTCTGCGCGCTGCTCAAGGTCACACTTGATGAACTGAACGAACTGCTGATTCCCGATCAGGCCAAGACTGCAGCTAGTCCTGGCGACGTGCTCCATGGTCATGTCATCGACTCCTCGACAGCCATGCAAAGCGAGGCTTCTGGTGAACTGGAAGACATGAAGCGCAGGGAACTGCTCCGCCTCCTCAACGTCATGGGAACGCTAGTCGCCATCCCTGGCCTCGCTGACAACGCCTGCACCGATGACCTTGAGCAGGTCGATCAGCACGAGCTACTAAACGCGCACCTATGGCAGGTCTTCGCGCTCTCCGAGTCAAAGCGCAGCGTCTATCCGGTCGTGTGGCGGCAACTCGACCTTCTGACGGCCAGTCTCAACGGGGCACGCTCCCCAGTAGCGCATCGGCGCCTGTGCACCTTGACTGGTGACCTGCTGCAGCTCGCTGGAGAGATCTTCTTCGACGCTGACCGGTACACCGATGCCGCCCATTGTTACAAGCTCGCCGCTGACGCCAGCAAGGAGGCACGAGCGTTTGACCTGTGGGCGTGTGCGCTCACCCGCCACGCCTACCTTGGCATGTATGAACGCCGCTACCGCGATGTGACGGCGCTCCTGGACGGGGCGGCTCGCGTGGCCAAGCGCGGCGACGGCCAGCTCTCTACCCAGTATTGGGTGGCCGCTGTGCAGGCCGAGGCATGCGCAGGATTGGGTGACTTCGACGCCTGCCGTCGTGCTCTGGACAAGGCGGAGGACGTATGCGGACTCAGCGGCACGGTTATGCCAGGCGGATGGCTTCGCTTCGACGGAGGTCGACTGGCCGAGGAGCGCGGAACCTGTTATGCAACACTGGGCCAAACAAGCCTGGCGGGAACGGCGCTTGCGGGCGCTCTAGCTCGAACCAAGTCCCTCCGTAGGCGAGGCAGCATCCTCACCGACCTGGCCCGTCTCGGCGTTCAGAGGCGTGACCTTGATCAGGTGCTCGAACACGGCGGGCAGGCGGCAGACCTGGCCGAGCAAACCCGATCTTCGGGGTACATCGGCCGCAAACTTCAAGCGCTGCGTCACGACCTTGCCCCCATGGCGTCCGATCCACGAGCGGCGCAGCTAAGCGACCGCATCGCGCAACTGTGAGGAGTACTCATGCCGACCGAGTCGGAGACGCACCAGGGTGAGCAGGGCGGCCGCGCCTTCCGCGAAGCGTGGATCTCCGGCGTTCGTAAGCACTACCCGGGTGAACCCAAGCCGGGTTACGTCACGCCATGGTCGGAGACCCCCGGCTGGGAACGGCAGGCCGCAAGCGCTGTCTATGGACAGGTCGCTGAGTTCGTCACAGTCACCGGCGGCGCAACCGCCAAACTAACCAGAGAGCAGAAGGGTCGTTTCGTCGCCTTGTGCTGGATCGCTCAGATCTACAAGCACATTCCCGAACCGAAACCCTCCTACGTCGCCGACTGGGAGACGCTGCCTGAATGGCAGCAGCAGACCGACGCAGACATCTTCGAGCAGATCGAACAGCACGCCTGACGTTCCTGCCGGTGGCTGACTCACCAGCTATTCGGGCTAGGAAAGCCGGGCGATTTCGCGCATCTTGTTGGTGGCGTCCAGGGCGGCGATCTTGTAGGACTCGGCCAGGGTCGGGTAGTTGAACACCGCGTCGACCAGGTAGTCCACCGTTCCGCCGCAACCCATCACGGCCTGCCCGATGTGCACCAGCTCGGTCGCCCCGGTGCCGAACACGTGCACGCCGAGCAGCTTGCGGTCCTCGGTCGAGACCAGCAGCTTCAGCACGCCGTAGGAGTCGCCGATGATCTGGCCGCGAGCCAGCTCCCGGTACCTGGACACCCCGACTTCGAACGGGACGTTGTCGGCGGTCAGCTGATCCTCGGTGCGGCCGATGAAGCTGATCTCGGGAATGCTGTAGATCCCGATCGGCGGGTGAGAATCGATCGGCGGCACCGGCTCCCCGCACGCGTGATGCGCGGCCAGCCGGCCTTGCTCCATCGAGGTCGCGGCCAGCGCCGGGAATCCGATCACGTCACCGACCGCGTAGATGTGCGGGACCTCGGTGCGGAAGTACTCGTCGACCTTGATCCGGCCGCGCTCGTCGGCGGACAGTCCTGCCGTCTCAAGCCCGAGATCGTCGCTGACCCCCTGCCGGCCCGCCGAGTACAAGACAGTGTCGGCCAGGATCTTCTTGCCGCTGCGCAGAGACGCGACGGCGCCCTCCGGATGGCCTTCGACCGAGGCGACCGACTCGCCGAACCTGAACGTGACAGCCAGGTCGCGCAGGTGGTACTTGAGCGCCTCGACGACCTCGATGTCGCAGAACTCGAGCATCCGGTCGCGCTGCTCCACGACCGTGACTTTCGTGCCGAGCGCGGCGAACATCGACGCGTACTCGATCCCGATAACCCCGGCCCCGGCCACGACCATCGACCTGGGCACGGACTGCAAGTGGGCGATTCCGTCGGAGTCGATGACTGTCCGTTCATCGAACTCGACCGTGGACGGCCGGGCGGGCTTGGTGCCGGTCGCGATCACGACCGAGCAGGCGGTCCAGCGCTGCGATCGGCCGTTACCCTCCTCGACCTCGACCAGGTGCGGTTCGACGAACCGGCCGGTCCCGGTCAGGACCCTGACGCGGTTCCTGGTCAGCTGACTGCGCACCACATCGGTCTCGCGGCTGACCACGTGCTGGGTCCGCGCCGCCAGGTCGGCGATCGTGATCTCGTCCTTGACCCGGTAGCTCTGCCCGTACATCTCGCGCTGATCAAGGCCGGTCAGGTAAAGCACGGCCTCGCGGAGCGTCTTCGACGGGATCGTGCCTGTGTTGAGGCAGACACCGCCGATCATGTTATGGCGCTCAATGATCCCGACGTTGCGACCAAGCTTGGCCGCCGCGATCGCCGCTTTCTGCCCGCCTGGTCCTGAACCGATCACCAATACATCAAAGTCGTACACACTGCTCAGTGTGCCGCTGCCAGCCCGACTTTTGAACCCCCGCGAGCTGGCGCTTAGCTGAAGTCGAAGCGCGAGTCGGCGGCGGTGAGCAGGGCTGAGGTGGGTTTGACCGACCAGGCGGCGGTGATATCGCCGGAAATCGTCCCCATCAGAGCAGGGACGTCGGCTTCCGCAGCTGGGTGCAGGTTCGGCAGCGAACCCTCCTTGCGGAACCGGCGCAGCAGCGACTCGGACGCGCAGCGGTACTGAGTCGGCTTCAGCCCCGCGAGCGCGCACGGCACCAGGTCGGGGAAATCGCGCCAGATCAGCGCGGAGTGCTGGAAGCGCATTGGAGCAAGTTATCTAGTCAGCCAATCAGCTTGGTGTGATCCCACGAAATGACTTTGGACGGCTCGACCGCGTAGCCGAATCGCTTGCGCGCGGCGTGTTCGACGTAGTCCGTCACCGCGTCATCGGCCATCGCACTCTGATCCGAGAATGTCGCGGTGATCCTGCGTCCGATCTCCAAGATCACGGCAGGATCCTCGAGGCGCCGCGTAGTCCCCTGAACAACCACACCTTTTAGGTCGAAATATTCGTTTCCAACTTCGACCAGGCAAGAAATCCTGGGGTCGCGTCCGAGATTGAGAGCCTTCTGCGAACTGCGGTACGTCCAGAACGTGATCAGGCCGTCCATCATCACGTAGTACATGGTGACCAGGTGCGGGAAACCATCGTGCCCGTTGGTCGCGAGCTGGACCTTATTATGCGAGGCCAGCATCTCCTGGACTTCGGCCTCGGTCATCGCGACCTTGTCGCGTTGTTTCACTGACTGAACCCGATCGTCTCGTCGGCCAGCACCAGCGTCGCCATGCTCGCGAAACCGCTGCCCTTGCCGTCGAACTGGCCGTCCAGCGCGGCGGCGACCGAGTCAGGGGTCCACATGCCTGTTGCCGAGCCGTGTTCGGCGGCGTGGAAGACCGCCTTGAGCTTGGGCGCTTCCATCACGGCGGCGACTCCGCCGTGCACCACGAACACCTCACCGTTGATCTGGTCGGCGGCCGGACTGGCCAGGTAGCTGACCAGCGGGGCGACGTGCTCGGGGGCGAGCGGGTCGGTCCCGTCCGGAGCGGCGCCCATCAGGCTGGCGGTCATGTCGGTGCGCGCTCGCGGGCAGATCGCGTTCGCCCGGACTCCATACCGGGCACAACTCCGCGCCGTCGTCAACGTCAGCGCCACGATCCCGGCCTTGGCGGCCGCGTAATTCGGCTGGCCGGGGGAGCCGAGCAGGAACGCCTCCGAGGAGGTGTTGATGATCCGGCCGTAGACCGGGCCGTCGGCCTTCTTGCTCGCCTCGCGCCAGTAGCCGGTAGCCAGCCGGGTGGTGACGAAGTGGCCGCGCAGGTGCACCCGCAGCACGGTGTCCCACTCCTCAGGCGACATCGTGAAGACCATGCGGTCGCGGAGCACGCCGGCGTTGTTCACCACGATGTCGAGCCGGCCGAAGTCGAGGGCAGCGGACAGCAGGGCCTCGCCGGTCGACCAGTCGGAGACGTCGCCTTCGACCACGGTGGCCCGGTCGCGGCCGATCTGGTCGGCGACCTCGTGCACGGCGGACCCGGCCAGGTCATTGAGCACGACGTTGGCGCCGCAGTCGGCTAGCGAGAGCGCCTCGGCCCGGCCCAGGCCGTTACCGGCCCCGGTGACGATGGCGGTCTTGCCGTCGAGGTGAAAAGCCTGCGCCATGTTTTCTCCCTAATAGCCCGGACCGGAAAGGATGCCGCCGTCGGCTATGAACTCGCTGCCGGTGCAGTAGGAGGAGTCATCGCTGGCGAGGAACGCGACCAGGTGGGAGACCTCGATGGACTTGCCGAACCGGCCGAGCGGCATGGCGTCGAAGTAGCGCTGGCCGCGATCCGCGTCGAGCGTCTCGGCGGACTGGAAGATCATGCTGGTCACGATGCCGCCTGGGTGCACGGAGTTGACCCGGATGCCGAACTCGCCGAGTTCCTGGGCGGCGGCCTTCGTCATGCCGCGGATCGCGAACTTGCTGGCGGAGTAGGCGGTGCAGTGGGCGGCGCCGGTCAGGCCCTCGATCGAGGAGATGTTGACGATCGAGCCGCCGCCGTTCGCCCTCATCGGCTCGACGGCCGACTTCATGCCGAGCCAGCAGCCGACGGCGTTGATGTCGAAGACGGCCTTGAACTCGGCGAGCGTCATCTCGGTGATCGGGACTTGCCGGAGAATGCCGGCGTTGTTCACCACGATGTCGAGCTTGCCGAACGTGCCGAGCGTAGTCGCGATGGCGGCGGCCCAGTCGGATTCGCTGCTGACGTTGTGATGGAGATAGCGGCAGTTCTCCTCGCCGAGTTCGTCGGCGACGGCCTGGCCGAGGTCATCGAGCACGTCGCCGAAGATGACCTTCGCGCCCTCGGCCACGAAGTGCCGGACATGGGACTTGCCCATGCCACGAGCGCCGCCAGTGATCAGTGCGACCTTGCCGTCAAGTCGGCCCATGCGCGTACTCCTCGTTTCTGACCGAACCAAACGCTTGCTTGGGTGGAGAATAACAGGCTGGCGTCCTGGGGAATCGCGTAGTATCTTGTTCCCCGCGAATGCGGAGATCTGTCCGAAATAATGTGATTGGCTGAGTGTCGGCCGGTCTGAACATCGATGGCGATGCCAGAATAGGACCTATGTCGCGGATGAGCGGGACCCGGCCTGCGGTCGAGTTGGTTGACCTGCACAAAAACTTCAAGCAAGTACAGGCGGTCCGGGGCATGACCCTGTCGATTCAGCCTGGCGAGATCGTGGCCCTGCTTGGCCCCAACGGCGCGGGGAAGACCACGACGATCGACATGATCCTGGGCCTTTCGCAGCCGTCGACCGGTTCGGTGACCGTGTACGGGATGCAGCCTAGGCAGGCGATCGACAGCGGGCAGGTGTCGGCGGTCATGCAGACCGGCGGGCTGCTGAAGGACCTGACGGTCGAGGAGACGGCGCGGTACACAGCGAGCTTGTTCAGCGGCGCCCGCCCGGTCAAAGAGGTGCTTGAGCGCGCCGGGATAAGCGGGATCGCGGACCGGCGGGTAGGCAAGTGCTCGGGCGGCGAGCAGCAGCGGCTGCGGTTCGCGATGGCGTTGCTGCCGGACCCTGAGCTGCTGATCCTGGACGAGCCGACGACCGGCATGGATGTCGAAGGCCGGCGAGGGTTCTGGTCGGCGATCAGGCAGGACGCCGAGAAGGGCCGAACGGTCCTGTTCGCCACCCACTACCTCGAAGAGGCCGACGTCTACGCCGACCGGATCATCTTGCTACGGCACGGCGTCGTGGTCGCCGACGGGACGAGCGCCGAGGTCAAGGCGCTGGCGGCGGGCCGGACGGTGCGGGCGACGCTCCCCGGTGCCGATACGGCCGCGCTGGCCGAGGTTCCCGGCGCGGACAGCGTGGAGGTGCGCGGGGACACCGTGTATATCCACGCGAACGACAGCGACGCGGTCGCGCGGTACCTGCTCAACTCGACGGCGGCCAGGGACCTGGAGATCACCGCGCGGGCGCTTGAGGACGCGTTCATCGCGCTGACCAGCGATGCGAGTGCGGCTACTGAAACCAGCGCGGCCAGCGAGGCCGCTTCGACTGGAAGTGCGCGATGAGCGCGGCATCGGCGGCGCCGGCGCGGAAAGTGTCCGGGCGGGCCGGGATCAACCTGACCGTGCTCGGCCTGGAGATCCGCCGGCTGCTCCGCAACCGCCGGACGGTCATCTTCTCGCTGATCTTCCCGGTCGTGCTGTTCCTGTTTATCGGCACCAATCACTCCTATGCGAACAAGAACGCGGGGCACGGCAATGTCTCCGCGTTCCTGGTCGTCAGCATGGCCCTGTACGGAGCCGCGCTGGCAACCACGGCCGGCGGGGCGATGGTGTCGATCGAGCGGGCGCAGGGGTGGAGCCGGCAGTTGCGGCTGACGCCGCTGTCGCCGACGACCTACATCCTGATCAAGGCCATCACCGCGATGGTGCTGGGTCTTGCCTCGGTGCTGGCCGTTTTCATCGTCGGGAACCTCACCGGCGTGCCGAAGATGTACGCGGGCTACTCCTACCTGTGGTTCGAGCTCGCCGCGCTCGTCTGGATCGGCTCGCTGGTCTTCGCCGCGCTCGGGCTGTTCATCGGCTATCTGCTGCCGTCCGAGAACGTCATGCAGTTCCTCGGCCTGGTGATGGCGGTGTTGTCATTCGCGGGCGGGCTGTTCTTCCCGCTGAATCAGGCGGCTCAGATCCTGCAGGACATCGCCAAGTGGACGCCGATGTACGGACTGAATCAGCTCGTGCACGCCCCGCTGATCGGCGGCAGCTTCGACATCACCTGGGTGATCAATGCCGTCGTCTGGTTCGGTCTTTTCGTGGCCGGGGCCGTCTGGCGGTTCAGGAAGGACACGGCGCGAGTCTGATGGCCGACTTCGGCGTTGGCGCGCCGGTCACGGGAGATCTCGACGTCCGGTGGATTCACGGGATAGTTCCGGGAGCGGCCGGCACCGATCCCGGCTTCCAGGTCCACGCCTACGACCCGCACACCTTCGTGCTGCGGCAGTCCAAGACGGCTAACTACGAGGGGCCGTTTGTCTACCTGCTGTTCGGCAATGAGCGGGCGCTGCTGCTCGACACCGGGGCGACCGCCGACTCGCCGTTGCGGTCGGTGGTTGATGGTTTGATGTCGGACTGGCTGGCGGCGAATCCGAGCGCGGGCAGTGCTCCAAACGGCTATGAGCTGGTTGTCGCGCATACGCACGGTCACGGTGACCATGTCGCCGGGGACGGGCTGTTTGCTGACCGGCCCGCGACGACGCTGGTGGCGCGTGAGGTTGAGGTCGTCAGGGAGTTCTTCGGGTTCAAGGAGTGGCCGGCTGAGGTCATTACCTTTGACCTGGGCGGACGAGTGCTGGAGATCACCGGGATCCCCGGGCATCATCCAGCGTCGATCTTGATCTATGACCCGTGGAGCGGCTTCCTGCTGACCGGCGACACCTTCCTGCCCGGCCGGCTGTACGCCCCCGACTATCCCGAGTTCGTCGCGAGCATGGACCGGATGGTCGACTTCGCCTCCGCCCGGCTGGTGACGCACGTGATGGGCTGCCACATCGAGATGAGCCGGCGGCCTGGCCGTGATTATCCGATCGGGACCCGGTATCAGCCGGACGAGGTTCCGATCCAGATGACGGTCGAGCAGCTGGTCGCCGCCCGGGATGCCGCGACGGCGTCGACCAGGCCGGGCGTGCACAAGTTCAACGACTTCATCATCTACAACGGGCCCTGCCGGGGAGCCATGTTCGCGCAGCTAGCTCGCACCAGGCTACGGCGGGTGACGCGGCGGGAGTCGGTCACGCCCTGATCAGTTGGTGCAGCCGGTGACCGAGCCCGGGGGCGCGCAGTTGGTTGGCTCGTTGGCTTGCACCAGGGAGCTGGTCACGGTGGCGGTCGCATTCTCGGTGTTGTAGATTCCCCCGCCTGCGCTGCCCGCTGTGTTGCCGGTGATCTGGGAGCCGGTGGCGCTCCAGTTCTCGCCGAATGGATCTTCGGTGCTGTCGTAGTAGACGCCGCCGCCGTCGGTCCTGGCGCGGTTGTCCGCGAGCTTGGAGTTGGTCAGCGTGTCCCTGGAGCCGATGAGGCCGGTGTAGATGGCCCCGCCGTCGTTGGCCGTGTTGGCCAGGAAATCCGAGTCTTCAATGGTCTCTACCTCTCCGCCAATGGCGTAGAGCCCGCCGCCGTCGGCAGCGTGGTTGCGGCTGATCGTGTTGTCGCGCAGATCCAGGCTGAAGAAGTTGAATGCTTCGATCCCGCCGCCATCGGCAGTCGCGACGTTGCCGCTGATCGTGTCGTGGCTGAAGCTCATTCCGCTGTCGGGGGAGAACCACACTCCGCCCCCATCGCTCGCCCTGTTGTTGTCGAGACGCGAGTTGTCCACCTCTTCGCCGGTGGCGCTGAAGTCCCAGATAGCGCCGCCGTCACCGGTCGCTACATTGCCGGTAAAGGTTGATCCGGTTATGAAGACTCCACCAAGCGCGCTGTTGTTGTAGATCGCGCCGCCGGCGTCGGTGGACTGATTGGCTATGAACGTTGATTTATTGACCACCGGCCCGCTGACGCCGGTATTGCTGTAGATCGCGCCGCCTTCCGATCCGTGGTTGTCGACGAAGGCGCTGCTGTTCACGACGACCGCTGCTGTCGTGCCGTTGACGGTGACCGCGTTGTCGCCGTTTCTAAGCTCGGTGTCATCGATCGTGAGGGTGCCCGCGATCACGGAGAAGATCGTGAACGCCGGGGCTTTGGCGCTGCGCTCCAGCATCGCGCCGTTTCCCGCGATGGTCAGGTCTTGGCTGATCGTGGGCAGGCCCTGAGTCAGGTGGTATACGCAGAGGGGCGTCAGGCTGATCGTGTCGCCCTCGCCGGCGTTGGCTATCGCGGTGGCGAGCGTATCAGCCCGGCACGGGACATTGTCCGCGGGCGCAGCCACTGCGGCCTGCGAATAGCTGAGGGCGACGCAGGCGGTGCTGGCGATCACTGCCGCACGCAACAGCACGCCGCTTTGCGAGAACACTAGCGGATCCCCCCGAATTGATGGCTTTGCATTGGCAATACGTCCGGCAATCTGCCGGGCCATCAATCTGAGACCCTAGCATTGGCCACTTCTGGCGGCGCGCATTCGCTGCAGCCGAGTCGGATTCGCGCGTTGCGCTAATCTCCAGCCGGATGAATATGCGCATTCCCCCCCTGGAATCAAGGTGTCCAGGGGATCGGCGGTCAGGCGGTCTTCCGCAGCCACAGCGACCCAGGTGCTGCCACCCTCAGCCCGTCCGGTACGAGTTCGGGGTGGCAGGCCCACAGCCATGAAGTGAACAGCGTCACCTCCCACTGGGTGTTCCCGAGCAGGAAGGCGTGCACGAGGAAGGTCTCGGTCCAATCCCGGTGCTCGGTCAGCCAGGTGGCCGGGTAGGTGAAGGGCCAGAACACGTCGTGGACGTGCACTATCACGCCTGCCGGCAAGGACGGGAGGACCTGGAGGAACAGGTGCACGACGTCCGATCCTGGCTTGACGACATGGGTCGAGTCGATGAACAGGATGTCGCCGGGCTCGAGGGCACTGAAGACGGCTGAGGGGGCATCCTGCACTGGCTGGCGCAGGAGCGTGAGGCGGTCCCGATCGCGGCCGCGCATAAGCCCGAGCAGTCTTTGCGGGTGGGGCTCCAGGCACGTCGCCCGCGTGGACGCAAGCGGCGGGAAGGCGTCGGCCTCGTCCAGCAGGACGGCGGTGGAGTAACCCGACCCCGCTTCGACCACCTGGCGTGGCTGCACGGCTCGCAGCACGGCACGGTACACCGCCGCGTCCGCCGGGCCGAACATCCGGTTGGCCGCCTGATACCTCGGCCCTGGCGGCGGGTGGAGCGGGAGCAGGTCGCGGAAGAACGCGAGCTGAGCCTGCTCACGCAGGTCCACCCCGGCTGCGCCGCCGGTCTGCTGGGTCGCCCGGGCAGCGTCGGCTGGGCTGGTGAGCGGGGAGTAGAAGTGCCCGGGCGGCACAAACGGCGGGTTGCGCGTGACAGCGGAGATGGCACGGGCGGTGCGTGCCAGCCTGGTCAGCATAGCCAGCGAGCTTATCTTCACGGAATGTATTCATGTGAATGCTTAGTGTTATAGGGACCGGAGACCTGGTGGCTGCCAATTGGGGGAGCGGCCGAGGATCGCCACGATCTGGTCCAGGCGCGAGTCGCCTAGCCACTCAACCTCGGTCGAGAATGCGGCTCCTGGGACCAGGCGGGCCTGGCCGGCCGGGACGGCTTGGGCCACCGCCAGGGCTGCGTCGAGCAGGGGCGGGTCGAAGGTCGCCTCGATGCCGAGCGTCTTGGCGACGTCCCAGGAGTGGACTACGTAGTCGATGAAGTGGAAGCTGATCGCCTGGCGAGCCGGGAACGCCGGGGCGCGCGGGATCTCGGGCAGCGGGAACTGCCGGTCTAGTACGCGGTCGGCGGCGAAGGCGGCCAGCACGTGATCGGCGGCCGCCTGGTAGGCCGCGACCGGGTCGTCGCCCAGCGGCCGCGGTTGCCAGTTGGCCAGATCTCCATCGCCAGTCGAGGCAGCCGCGAAGCCGTAGTGCTGAGTTGCCATGTGCGTCAGCAGGTCGGCCAGGGTCCAGCCCGCGCAGGGAGTTGGCCTGGAAAGATCAGCCGCTTTGCTTCTGGCTACCACGCGGACACTCTCGCGTACCGCCTGGGCGTCAAGCGCCACGATGTTGTCTTCAGGATCAGTAGTCATCGGCTTATCGTATGTAGGTCACAATGAGACCATGACCGAGCAGGTCAATGAGGGTACGCGGGTACGGCCGGGTGAGGCGCTGCGGCCGTTCATCGCGTACTACAGCGGGTACCGGCAGGCGGGAATCGAGCCGGCGGAGCATCGCGGGCTGCCCTCGCCGTATCTCACGCTGATCTTCACGCTGTACGAGCCCCTCACCGTGGCCGCCCATCCCGATCCGCGGCAGCCGGCCGCCCAGTACGTGACGCTGGCGGGAGGATTGCACTCCTCGCCGGCGCTGGTCACCCACGACGGATTCCAGTCCGGGATCCAGCTCGCGCTCAGCCCGCTCGGGGCTCGGGCGATCCTCGGGGTGCCGGCGGGGGAACTGGCAGTGATCGACGTGGACGGTGCGGACGTGCTTGGCGGGTTCGCCGCGCAGGTGCATGAGCGGTTGCGGGAGGCGGGCGGGTGGCCGGAGCGGTTCGCCGTGCTGGACGAGATGCTGGGGGCACGGCTGGCGGAGAGCGGCGGCCCCTTGATCAGCCCGGAGGTGAGTTACTCCTGGGAACGGCTGCTAGCCGCGGGCGGGGACCTGTCGATTTCGGCGCTGGCGACCGAGACAGGCTGGAGCGATACATACCTTCGCAAAGCTTTCAAAAACGAAATTGGGTTGACGCCGAAGGCGGCGGCTCGTGTCATCCGATTCCATCGGGCGAAACTGGCCTTGGTGCGGCGGGTGGCGGCGGCGCGGCCGCTTGACCTCGCCGGGCTGGCGGCCGGCTGCGGGTACTACGACCAGGCGCATCTGGACCTTGAGTTCCGGGCGCTGGCCGGGTCGGCGCCGACGACGTGGCTGGAGCGGGAGTTCGGAAATTTCCAATCGCTCACCGGGGCGGCGGCGGAAGGGTTGTGATCATGACGAACACACCTGCCAAGCAAGTCTGGCCAACGCTGCGGGCGACCGATGCCCGCGGCCTGATCAAGTTCCTCGCCGAGGCGTTCGGATTCGAGGAGACGGTCGTCTACGGCGACGGCGACCGGGTCGATCACGCGCAGCTGTCCTGGCCCGAGGGCGGCGGGATCATGCTCGGCTCGGCGCGGCCGGAAGGCGCCGACGACCACTGGCCGGTCCCGCCGGGCAGCTTCGGCGCCTACGTGGTGACCGATGATCCGGACGCGGTGCACGCCAGGGCGGTCGCGGCCGGGGCGAAGATCTTGATGGGGCTGCACGAGACCGACTACGGGTCGCGCGATTTCGCCGCCGCCGATCCGGAGGGCAACCGCTGGTCGTTCGGCACGTACCGAGGCGAGCCGCGTAAGGAGCCTTAAGCGCGGGCGGCTACTCCACCGTGATCCCGTCGAACAGCAGCGCCAGGAACGCATCGACGACCTGGTCGGTGCTGTAGCCGCCGGAGCGATGCCAGGCGGCCGGGATCCAGAGCACGTCGCGGAGCAGGCGGTAGGTGAGCACCGGGTCAAGATCGGCCCGGAACGCCCCCTCCGCCACTCCGCGCTCCAACTGGCTGATCCAGGTCTGCTCGATCTCGCGGAGCGCTTTGCGCAGGTAGCCGAATCTGGGCACGCTGCTGAAGTACGACCAGTCGTTCTGCAGCATCGACAGCGCGGCCCGGTTCCTGGCCAGCGTCTTGCTCGTCGTGCGGACGATCTGCTCGAGCACGGAGCGCGCGTCGCCACCGGAGGCGACCGCCGCCTGGTAGTCGGCCCGGATCTCGTCGAGGAAGCCGGCGAGGATCTCATCGCCGATCGACTCCTTGGAGTCGAAGTGGTGGTACAGGCTGCCGGACAAGATGCCGGCCGCGTCGGCGATCTCGCGGACGGTGGTGGCCCGGTATCCCTTCTGCGCGAACAGCTGGCCGGCCAGCTTGACCACGTCTTCCCTTCGGGTCACGCCCACCCCAGCGCGCGGGCGGCGTCAATCGAGTCGACTCCGGGCGTCGGCAAGATCGCGATCACCGGGGTGTCCAGGCCGGCCCGGCGGTAGGCGTCGACCCGGTCCCGGCAGTGGTCGAAGTCGCCGTGGATCACCAGGTCGTCGACGACCTCATCGGGGATCAGCGGACCCGCGCCCTTGCGGTCGCCTGCCTGCCAGGCGTCCATCATCGGCTGGATCAGCTCGCGGCGGCCGAGCCATTCGTGGAACTTGAAGTAGGCCGGGACGGTGAGGTACCCGGTCAGCGCGCGCCGAGCAATCAGGCGCGCCGTGGCCTCGTCGGTCGTCGGGCAGACGAAGATCCGCGCGATCAGCTCGCAGTCCGGCCCGGCGGCGCCGCGGACCTTGGGCACGTCGGCCGGGGAGAGCCAGTTCGTGATCGCGGCGTCGGACTCGGTCGCGGCCAGCTTCACCATCTGCGGCCGGAGCGCGGCGAGGGCCAGGGTCGGCGCGACCGCTGGCGGCGGTGCCAGCCGGAACCCGTCGACCGCGAACGTCTCGTACCGCTCGCTCACCTTCTCCCCGGCGAACGCGGCCCGCAGGAACCGCAGTACGTCCCGCGAGCGCTGGTAGGGCGAGTCGAATTCGATGTCGTTCCACTGCTTGACGACGACCGGCGTCGACGTGCCGACCCCGAGCATGAACCGGCCGGGTGCGAGGTCGGCGAGGGTGGCCGCGGTCATCGCCAGGCAGGCCGGCCCGCGGGTATAGACCGGCGCGATCGCGGTGCCGAAACGCAGCTGGTCTGTCCACTGCGAGGCAAGTATCAGGGGGGAGAAAGCATCGACCCCGTTTAGTTCTGCTGACCAGAGGTCGGTGTAGCCCAGATCGGCCAGCTCGGACACGATCTCGCGGTGCTCAGGCAGCGAGTGACCGTGCAGCGGCAGCGTGAGACCCCAGCGCTGCGGGAGTTGGGCCGTCAATCTTTCCGTCATGGCAGGACGATAGTTGGTCGCGGGCTAGTTCGTCAGGGCCAGGGTGGCGCCGTCCGGATCGGTGATGCGGTGGTAGCCGGGCGAATGGCCGAGCGTGGCCAGGTCACCGGAGACCCGGCGGATCGGTCCCTCCTGGCTGATCAGGATCGCGCCGTCGGCGTTGACCGCGATTAGCTCGCCCTCGACCCGCAGCAGCAACGGGCCGTCCCGGCTGGCCGAGATCGCGACGTTGCCGGCCGCGACGCCTTCGAGGATCGGGGTGGTGCCGGCTTCGGCGGCTAGCACCCAGGTAGTCGGTGAGCCCGGCGGAGCGTCCGAGCCCGGCCGGTGCCAGTCGCTGCCGCCGACCGCGATCGCGTCCGGGTGCCAGGCCAGCCACCAGCTCAGCGGGGCGGTCCAGCGCAGGTCGAGCCAGCTCCAATGCCAGATCTCGATCAGCGGCGGACGCCGCTGCATAGGGGAGATCCAGCTGACCTGGCCGCCGTAGGGGTGATTGATGGAGAGCAAGCCGCCGCCTTGCTCGGTGGCCGCCAGCCAGGCGTCGGGTGGCTCCCTGAAGTCGATCCAGGGCAGGTCGCCGAACGCGTTCGCGTGGCCTTGCTCGGTGGTGACCTCCTGGCCGGGCAGCAGGGCGATTTGGTAGGCCTGCCCTGCGGCCGGGAGCTCGCGGTGGTGGGTGATCGTGTTGTGATCGGTGACGGCGAGGAAGTCAAGGCCGCGGCTGGCAGCGAACCTGGCCAGCTCGGGGACGGTCAGCACCCCGTCGGAGTGCACGGTGTGCGAGTGCAGGTCGCCGGCCAGCCAGCGCAGGCCAGGCGGGGCTGGGAGGTCGCGGCGGAGAGGGCGCTCAGTGAGCGGCGGCTCGATCTGCTCGTCAGAGCCGAGCAGGGCGGCCGCGTTCGCGTTGGTTGCTTCGGCGGTGAGTTCGTAGTGCACCCCGGACGCGGGAATACGGTGCAGGCCGAGCACGACCTGCCAGGTGCCAGGCTCCAGCTCGCCCGGCAGGTAGCCGGGGGTGGCCGACTTGGCGGTGATCAAGTATGACCTTCTGGCGCCGCCTGACCAGCCGCGGAATCCGGTCGGGCCGAAGCATCCCAGGTCAATCGCCGCACCGGGTGCCTCGTAGTGCAGCTCGACCTTTAAGGCGCTCGACCCCGCCGGCACGTCGACCGGCAGGTAGAGCCAGGGCGATGAGCACTTGTCCTCGATGGTCAGCTCTCCGCCATGCCGAGTCAGTGCCATGCCTACGTTCTACCCGAAGGTACTGACAGCGTTACCCGGCCGGGGAGGGCTTGACCGATCTAATTCAACGCTTGTAGAGTTCAACGAGTGTTGAATTAACTTCGGGAGGCCGCTATGTGGGCGATGATTGTGAAGGAGTTCCGGCAGGTCAGGCGGGACCGGCGGACGCTGGCGATGATGATCGTGCTGCCGGTGCTGTTGCTGGTCGTGCTCGGCTATGCGGCGAGCTTTGACGTTAAGTCGATCTCGGTCGCCGTGGCCGGGCCGCAGGCGGGCGCGGTCCAGTCGCTGCTGGGCGCGCCGTTCAAGGTGGTCGAGACGGCCCCTGGGCAGGGTCGCGGCTGGGCGACCGACCAGCTCAGGGACGGCCATTCGGACGTGGCGGTCGTGACCGGAGGCGCTCGGCCGCTGGTGCTGATCGACGGGAGCCAGCTGTTCGCCGCCCGGGCCGCTCTGGCTGCGCTCGCCAGTCACGCCCAGGGTGCGGCCGGGCCAGCCGGCTCGTCCGGCTCGTCCGGCGCTTTGAAGCCCCAGGTGAGCGTGCTGTACAACCCCGGCCTGACCACGTCGGACATCATGATCCCTGGCCTGTGCGGCGTCGTCCTGGTCTTTATCGGCACGATCATCACCAGCCTCGGCGTCGTCAGGGAACGCCAGTCCGGCACCCTCGAACAGCTCGCCGTGATGCCGCTGAAACCCAGGGACGTGGTGCTCGGCAAGATCGTGCCCTACTTCCTGGTTGCGACCATCGATCTCGCGATCGTGCTGGCCGTGGGAATCACCGTGTTCGGCGTGCCGTTCCGGGGCTCGCCGCTGACGTTCGCGCTCGGCGCGCTGCTGTTCCTGTTCGTCACGCTCGGCTTCGGCGTGCTGATCTCGAGCGTCTCGCAGAACCAGGGCCAGGCGATCCAGCTCGCGATGATGACGCTGCTGCCGCAGATACTGCTGTCCGGGCTGATCTTCCCGCTGAGCTCGATCGTGGCCGGGGTGCGCTGGATCGCGTACCTGCTGCCGCTGACCTATTTCAACGAGATCTCGCGCGGGGTGATGCTGCGGGCCGAGCCGATCGGGCCGCTCTGGCAGCCGTTCGTGATCCTGGCGCTGCTCGGGGTCGTGGTGGTGACCGGCGCGACGCTGCGGTTCCGCAGCTATCTGGCGCCGTCCGGGCGGGAGCGGGGCCGCCCGCATCACGGCAAGCCGACCGCGCCGACGCAGCCGGTGCAGGCGCAGGAGATCGGGGCATGAGCTGGGGAGCGGATGATCTGGTCGTCAGGTACCGCCGGACGGTCGCGCTCGATCACGTCGGTGTTGACCTCCCGGCCGGGCAGGTGACGGCCGTGGTCGGCGGCGACGGGGCCGGGAAGTCGACGCTGCTGCGGTGCCTGGCCGGGGCGCAGGCACCCTTGACCGGGACGGTGCGCCGCCCTGGTAAGGAAGGCGTCGGCTATCTCCCAGCCGGTACTGGGGTCTACCCGGACCTGACCGTCACCGAGAACCTCGAGTTCCGGGCCACCGGCTACCGGATGTCGCGCGAGGCGGCACGGGAACGGGCCGCCCGATATCTCGACAGCGCCGGGCTGACCGCTGCGGCCGATCGGCTGGCGGGCCAGTTGTCCGGCGGGATGCGGTGCAAGCTCGGGGTGATAGCGGCGATGCTGCCCAGGCCGGAACTGCTTGTGCTGGATGAGCCGACGACGGGCGTCGACCCGGTCAGCCGCAGCGGCCTGTGGTGGCTAATCGCCCGGGCCGCGGCCGAGGGCTGCGCGGTGGTGCTCACCACGACCTACCTCGACGAGGCCGAGCGCTGCGGGTCGGTGCTCGTGCTCGATGAGGGCAAAGTGCTCGCGACCGGCACCAGCGATGAGATCATCGCTGCCATGCCAGGAGCACTGCGGAGTGTCCCTGCCAGGCCCGGCGATCCCCGGGCCTGGCGGCGCGGAGGTCAGTGGCGGGTCTGGGATCCGGACGGGACGGCCGGCGATATCCAGGCCGACCTGCAGGACGCGGTCACGGTCGCGGCGATCGCCAGGGAGGTCAGGTCGTGAGCCCGCTCGCGCAGCTCACGGGTGCCACCAAGAGGTTCGGTGAATTCACCGCCGTCAAGGACGTGGACCTGACGGTCGAGCCCGGCGAGATCGTCGGGCTGCTCGGCGCTAACGGAGCCGGCAAGACCACGGTGATCAGGATGCTGCTCGGCCTGATCGGCACGACCGAAGGCACGGTCGAGCTGTTCGGCCAGCCGCCGTCGCGGCAGACCAGGCGCCGGCTCGGGTACGTACCGCAGAGCCTCGGCCTGTACGACGATCTCACCGCGCTGGAGAACCTGGAGTTCAGCGCGGCTGCTTTTGGGCGTAAGCCCGCGGCTAAGAAAACAGCCTTGCCTGACCAGCTCAAGCCCTATGGCAAGGACCTGATCGGCGCGCTGCCGCTCGGCACCCAGCGCCGGGTCGCGTTCGCCCAGGCCCTGGCCCACGAGCCCGACCTGCTGATCCTGGACGAGCCCACCTCCGGCGTCGATCCGCTCGGCCGGGCCAGGCTGTGGGAGACGATCGACGGTGCCTCCCAGGCCGGGGCAGGCGTACTCGTCACCACGCACTACATGGAAGAAGCCACCGAGTGCAGCCGCCTGGTGATCATGGCGGGCGGCGCCGTGGTGGCGGCCGGGACCGCCCAGGAGATCATCGGAGCTAGCCAGGCCGTGGTGGTGCTCGCGCAGTCGTGGGCGGACGCGTTCGGTCGGCTGGAGCAAGCCGGATTGTCCGTCGCGCTGGCCGGGCGCGGGGTCCGGGTACCTGGCGCTTCGCCCGAACAGGTGCAGGCCGCGCTCGGGGACCTGGCCGCCGTGGTCCAGAAGGTGCCGGCCACGCTGGAGGAACGGTTCTTCGAGCTGGTCCAGGGTTCATGACGGGTCGGACCGGGCGGCGGGCGGGGGAGAGCGGCACCAGCGAAGCGATCCTTGAGGCCGCGCGCACCCAGTTCGCCGAGTACGGTTACCGCGGCGCGACGATCCGGGCGATCGCGGCGAACGCCGGAGTCGACCCGGCCCTGGTGCATCACTTCTACGGGACCAAGGAGGCGCTGTTCGCGGCCGCCATGCAGCTGCCGATCGTGCCCAGTCAGGTACTCGGCGCCGCGCTTGAGGCGGGCCGGGACGCCCCGGCTCTCGGCGAGCACATCGTCCGCACCGCGCTGACGCTGTGGGAGTCCGATGAGCTGAAGGACACCTTCCTCGGGCTGTTCAAGTCGGCCGCTACCAGCGAGAGCGCGGCGGTCATGCTGCGCGAGTTCCTGGCCGACTCGATCCTCGGCACGATCGCGCGGGTGACCAGGCTTCGCGGCAGCCCCGCCGAGGTGCAATACCGGGTCGCGCTGGTGGCCAGCCAGATGGTGGGGCTGGCGGTAACCCGGCTGGTGCTCAAGCTGCCCGCGATCGCGGACGCGAGCGTCGACGAACTGGCCGCTTCGATCGGGCCGACGCTGGAGCGTTATCTGGGCGTTGAAGGTTATCTGAGTGAGAAATAGACCTGCCTGACCGGTTTTGAGCCGCACTTGCCGGTGAAGCATCTATACGTGGATGGACTACTGGGAGACTGCTCGCTCGATCAGCTCGTCAAGCGCAAGAGCCACAAGTGGCGTACGTACCCGCCCGACGTGCTGCCGGCCTTCGTCGCCGAGATGGACTTCATGGTCGCCGAGCCGATCGCCGAGGCGGTCAGGGCCGCGCTGGCGCTCGGCGATACCGGGTATCCGTATGTAGGTGACCTGGGGGAGGCGTTCGCCTCGTTCGCCGGAGACCGGTTCGGCTGGCGGGTCGACCCTGAGCGGGTCTTCCCGATCCCCGACGTGATGACCGGCATCGCCGAGGTGCTGGTGGCAACCACGCCCCATCAATCGGCGGTGGTGCTCAACCCGCCGGTATACGGACCGTTCTTCCTCAGGCTCGGCTATGTCAACCGGCCGGTGGTCGAGGCGCCGCTGACCCGCCGCGACGACGGCAGCTACGATCTCGACTTCGACGCGCTCGACGCCGCTCTGGGCCAGCCCGAGGTCAGCGCTTACCTGCTCTGCAATCCGCACAATCCGCTCGGCCAGCTCTGGCCGCAGGACCAGTTGCTCGCGATCGCCGAACTGTGCCAGCGGCACCAGGTCGAATTGCTCGTCGACGAGATTCATGCGCCGCTGGCGCTCGGCGACGCAGTTCATGTCTCGTTCGCCTCGCTCGATCACCCCATGGCCGAGCGGGCCTACACCTTCAACTCGGCCTCCAAAGGCTGGAACATCCCCGGCCTCAAGTGCGGGATCACGGTGGCCGGATCTGAGGCGGCCGCGAAGCTGCTGACCGATCACTGGGAGGCGCTGCTGGCCTCGCATCACGGCGTGCTCGCCTCGGTGGCCGCGTTCACCCAGGCGGTCGACTGGCTCGACGCGGTGCGCGGCCAGTTGGTCGAGAACCGGGAGCTGCTGGCCAGGCTGCTGAGCGAGCGACTGCCCGAGGTCGGCTACGTGCCCGGAGAAGCCAGTTTCCTGGCCTGGCTCGACTGCCGGAAGCTCGGCCTGGGCGATGATCCGGCGGCCGCGTTCCTGGAGCGAGGCAAGGTCGCGCTGACCGACGGACCGTATTTCGGTGCGCAGGGCGCGGGGCACGCGCGGCTCAATATCGGCACCTCGCCAGAGCTGATCACCGAGGCCGTGAACAGGATGGCGGCGTCCGTCTAGCGGATCGGCCGGGCTGCTTGCCGGTTTGGTGGCGACCTGTCACTATCGTGACTCTCCCGCCCTATTCTCTGTACTTTCTTCGAGGTCGCAGATGCCAGTTCGTCATGTCTTGACCAGCACTGCCTTGATGCCTGCCCTGGTCCTGGCTGCGGCTGCGATCGTCGCGGGCTGCGGCCCTAGTAGCGCAGCGCCGCAGCCGACCGTAACGGTCACCGTTCCCGCCAGTTCGGGCGGCGGCTCTGGCTCTGGCGGCGGGCTCGGGTCCTCGACGCCGGCGCAGTCCTCGGGTGGCGAGCCGGGCATCGTGGCAGTGACCACGGCCGGCGCGCTCGTGCAGATCGACTCCTCGACCGGCAGCGCTACGAAGACCCTCGTGCCGAATGGCGTAGTCGGCGACGAGGTCTCGGTCAGCCCGGACGGGTCGACGGTCTACTTCACCGAAGAGGCCGGCTGCCACGCCGAAGCCGAGTCGGTCAGCAACAGCGGCGGCAACCTGACCGCGATCGCGCCGGGCCAGTTCCCGGCGATCAGCCCGGACGGCACCAAGCTCGCCTTCACCTCAGAGCCGGTAATGAACGAGAACTGCGTGCCCGATCCCTCCAAGGCCGGCGTCGCCGCCCAGTTCAAGCTGGTCATCCGCACGCTCGGCTCGGGCTCCGTGCAGTCGCTGGCGCTGCCGCCGCAGGTGCAGCACGGCGGGCTGCTGCCGCCGATCTCGCACCTGTCGTGGTCGGCCGACAGCTCCAAGCTGGCGGTTTCGACCTCGGCGGTGGCCGACAACGAGGGCTGGGCGGTCTACCTGGTTGACCCCGCGACCGCCCAGTACTACGCCGATACCAACTCCGGGGTCACCTCGGTGCCGGTCACCGGCTCGCCCGACGCTCAGCGCAGCTACATCAGGGAAGGCGTCTTCTTGGCCGACGGCAACCTGTTCATCAGCCGGGCGTGCTGCGGCGGCGTGCCGGTCCGCAACACGTCCAGGCTGTTGTGGGAAGTGTCGCCCACCGGAGCGCTGGTGCACCAGGTCGCGATCGGCTTCCCCGACCTCGATCACGTCAGTCTCGCGGCCGACACGTCCGGCCAGTGGCTGCTCTATCTCGCCGGCCATGACCTGTACGTATCGCACGGCGGAAACCGCCCATCCAAGCTCACGTCGGGCTTGATCGCGGCCGCCTGGGGGTAACCATCTGAAGATAGAAAGCTACCCGCGCCGAGCCATGCGGCTAGCCCCCAAGATATAGGGCCTGGTCAGCCCGTCCTTTCCATGTAAATCTGGTTAAACAACATGCAGGGGCGGCTGATCGCAGCTGGAGGCTTGATGGGCAGGGATGTGCCGGCGATCACGATTAGTCGCCGGGATAGGCGTGCATATCGCGCGAAAGTACGCACCTGCCTTGACGTTCTCGCCAGGATGCTGCGCGAATCCAGGTTCGAGTCTGACGATCACCATGTTGGCCTGGAGATCGAGTTCAACCTGGTGGATAAGGCCGGCTACCCGGCGATGACCAACGCTGACGTGCTCGCGGCGATCGCAGACGACTCCTGGGGCACAGAACTAGCCAAGTTCAACGTCGAACTCGCCGCCGACCCGGTGCAGCTCGAAAGCGGCGTGTTCACCACGATGCAGTCCTCGCTCAATGGCATCTTGACCCGCGTCGCCGAGCAGGTGGAGCCGGGCGGCACCCGCCTGGCGATGATCGGGATCCTGCCGAGCCTGCGGGAAGCCGACGTCGAGGTAGAGTGCATTTCCTTTAATCCGAGATATCGGTTGCTTAATGACCAGATTCTCGCTGCTCGTGGCGAGGAGATGCGGATCCTCATTGAAGGCCAGGACCGGCTGCTTACCTACGTCGACTCGATCCTGGCCGAGGCCGCCTGCACCAGCCTGCAGTGCCACCTGCAGGTCAGCCCGGACACCTTCGCCAGCTACTGGAACGCCGCCCAGGCGGTGGCGGGCATCCAGGTCGCGCTGGCGGCGAACTCGCCTTACCTATTCGGCCAGGAACTGTGGCGCGAGACCAGGATCACGCTGTTCGAGCAGGCGACCGACACCAGGCCGGAAGAGCTGAGAGAACAGGGCGTGCGGCCACGGGTCTGGTTCGGCGACCGGTGGATCACCTCGGTATTTGACCTGTTCGAAGAGAACCTGCGGTTTTTCCCCGCGCTGCTGCCGCTCAGCGAGGACGAGGATCCGGTTGAGGTCCTGGAGCGCGGAAGCGCGCCGGAACTGGCCGAGCTGACCTTGCACAACGGAACGGTCTACCGGTGGAACCGGCCCATCTACGCGGTCGTCGACGGCAAGCCGCACCTGCGAGTCGAGAACCGGGTACTGCCCGCCGGCCCGACCGTGGTCGACTCGATCGCCAACGCGGCGTTCTACTACGGCCTGGTCGGCGAACTGGCCGAGGCCGAGCGGCCGATCTGGTCGCAGATGTCGTTCTCCGCCGCCGCTTCGAATCTCACGGCCGGCGCGCGGTTCGGGCTCGATGCAGAGGTCTACTGGCCGGGTGTTGGCATGGTGCCAGTAGTCGAGCTGACCCTGCGCCGGCTGCTGCCGATGGCGGCCCGCGGCCTGGCCCGCTGGGGGATCGAATCCGCGGACATCAGCAGGCTGCTCGCGATCATCGAGCAGCGCTGCGTGTCAGGCGTCAACGGTGCGGTCTGGCAGGTCGATTCGGTGCGCAGGCTCACTGAGCAGGGCATCGACCGCGACGAGGCGCTGCGGCTGATGACCCAGGACTACATCGAGCTGATGAACGAGGGCGAGCCAGTGCATAACTGGCCCGCGATGTGAATCCCGTAAACGGTCAGGAGTCCAGGCCGAGCGTGAACGTCGGCGGTGGCGGCTTTGGGGCGTCGCCCCGCCGGCGGATCGCGGTCCCGGTGGCGAAGAACTCGGTGCCGTGCTCGCCCCAGACATAGTTCTCTACCTTGAAATTCACCCCGACTACGCCGTTCGCGCCGACCTGGGCGGCCTCGTTTTGCATCCGGATCAGCGCGAGTTCGCGGGCCTCGTAGACGCCCTGGGTGAACATGCCCATCTCGGTGTTCATGCCGGACTGCTGCAGGATCTGCCGGAATGAGTAGTGCGCGATGTGATACACGCAGGTGCCGAGCACGAACGCGACCGGGGTCGCGCCGGTGGCGAGCAGCCGGTAGAAGTCCTGCGCCGACAGGTCTGAGGTGAACGGGCCGCCATCCGGGGCCCGCAACGCCGCACCCGCGCCGTTGGTGGCGCGCACGGCGGTGCCTGCCGCCATGAACTCCAGGACGTCTTCGCCCCAGGTGTAGTCCTGGATCAGCAGGTTGACCCCGACAATCCCGTCCGCGTTCAGCCGGTGCGCCTCCGAGCGCATTCGCGACATCGCCAGTTCCCTGGCGTTGTACATGGCCTGGGTCAGCACTTCGAGCTCGAAGTTCTGGGACCACTTACCCGGCTGCAGGCCGACGTGATAGATCGTCGAGCCGACCGCGAACCCGAGCGGCTCGAACCCAGCTTCGATGATCAGCGCATACTCGGCGACCGAAAGATCGGAGGTGAAAATTCCGTTCGGATCGGCCCCAGCCGTCATCGACAGCCGGGCGCTGGCCTGCTGCGGTTCCCAGTTCGCGGTCGGCCCCGTCGGCCCGCTGAACGTCGGCATATAGCCCCCTTGAGTGCTGCTAGACGGCATGCCCGTCGGGCAGGTGCCAGTGGTGCGGCGCGATCAGGTGCTTGATGGGCGCCTCAGGCCCCCAGGTGCCCGGTACGTAGAAGTCGACCGGCGGCGGGTTCTCCAGCAGCGGCGTCGCCACCTCCCAGAGCCGGTCGATTTCATCTGACCTGGTGAACAGCGACTGGTCGCCCAGCATCGCCTCTAGGATCAGCCGCTCGTAACCCTCAAGCTCGTGCATCCGGTGGAACGAGTCCGAGTACTTGAAGATCATCTCGACTTCTTTGAGCTTCATTTGCGGCCCGGGCTGCTTGGTCATGAACTGGACCGCGATCCAGCCGGGATCGTCGAAGTCGATGATGACCTCGTTGCTGCGCTGGTCTTGCCTGGTCCGCGCGGCGACCGGGAACATCCGCAGCACCGGCTCCTTCAGGCCGAGCGTGATCGTCTGCCGTCGCTGCGCCATCGACTTACCCGAGCGCAGGTAAAACGGCACGCCGGACCAGCGCCAGTTGTCGATTTCGACGCGCATGGCGGTGAATGTCTCGGTCTGGCTTTCCGCGTGCACGCCCTTCTCGCCCCGGTAGCCCGTGTACTGGCCGCGCACCACCTTGGTCGGGTCGACCGGCCGCATGGCCTGGAACACCTTGGACTTCTCGTCGCGCAGCGACTTGGCGTTGAAGGTGGTCGGCGGCTCCATCGCGACGAAGCCCAGCACCTGGAACAGGTGCGTCACGATCATGTCGCGGAAGGTCCCGGTCTTCTCGAAGAAGTCGGCCCGGCCCTCGATGCCGATCCGCTCGGGTACGTCGATCTGCACGTGCGAGATGTGGTCCCGGTTCCAGATTGGCTCGAACAGGCCGTTGGCGAACCGGAAAGCCAGGACGTTGTCGACCGACTCCTTGCCGAGGAAATGGTCGATGCGGAAGATGTTCTCTTCGGCGAAGGCCTTGTGGACCGTGCCGGTCAGCTTGCGGCAGGACTCCAGGTCGTACCCGAACGGCTTCTCGATGATGACCCGGGCGTTCTCGTTCAGCTTGGTGTCGCCCAGCATGGTGACCACCGAGCCGAAGGCCGACGGCGGTACCGCCAGGTGGAAGATCCGGCGCGGGTTGCCGCCGATCTCCTGCTCCGCGTTGTACACAGCGGTGACCAGCGGCTTGGGGTTGTCCGGGTCGGCCGCGGCGAAATGCAGCCGGCTCTCGAACTCCTTCCACGCCTGGCCGTTGGGCTTGGCCAGGCCGAACTGGGCGCACGCGGCCTTGGCGTGGGCACGGAATTCGTCCTCGGTCAGCGCGAACTGAGCGGGCGCCGATCCGATGACCCGGTAGCCCGTCGGCAGCAATCCCGATTTGGCCAGATGGAACAGCCCGGGCAGCAGCTTGCGCTTCGCAAGATCTCCGGTGGCCCCGAACAACACGATTACGTGGTCGTCTGGGTGCTTGGCGGACAGGTGGCTCATGGATTGCATGCGCCCATAGTGCCATGCCACACTTCGGCCCCGATGCCTGCTTCGCGGAGCGTTATCCGCCAGACTGAAACAGTGAGCACTGCGCGCGAGAAGCAACTGGCCGCCGAGGCGGCGGCCGCATTGGTCCAGAACGGCATGACGGTGGGACTCGGCACCGGATCGACGGTCGCCTACCTGCTGCCGGCACTCGCCCGACGGCGGTTGTCGATCAGATGCGTCGCCACTTCCGAGCACACCTTGACGGCCGCCGCCGAACTCGGCTTCGCCGTCGACCCGGCGGACACGATCGATCACCTCGATATCGCGATCGACGGAGCGGATCAGATCACCCCGGATGGCTGGCTGGTCAAGGGCGGAGGCGGGGCGCACACCAGGGAGAAGGTCGTCGCCGCGTCGGCGACGAGGTTCGTGGTGATCGCCGACTCCACCAAACCGGTCGACCGGCTGCGTCCGCCGGTGCCGGTCGAGTTGCTCAGCTTCGGCCTGGCGGCCACGTTGCGCCACCTCGGCGAGGTCGTCGTCCGGGCCGGGTCCCCGGCCAGCCCAGATGGCGGGGTTATCGCCGACTACCTGGGATCAGTTTCTGACCCGGCAGGCCTATCCGCCTGGCTAGCGAGCGTCCCTGGCGTCGTCGGCCACGGCCTGTTCGAGCCGACGCTCACCTCAGATGTGCTAATCGGCGGCGACGGCACCGTCGAACACCGTGCCTTGCGCTGACTTACTTCGCCAGGTAGGCGGTGAGGTTGTCGAGCATCTCGGTGGTGCCTTCCCGGCGCAGGTCCGGCGCGTCGAGGCAGTCGAGAAACGCCCCCTGCTCGGTGTACGTCAGCGCGGTGCCTTCGGCACTCTTGGCGAACTCGATCGTCGCGACCGACACCGAGATCCTGGCGTCCCCGGCGTACATCTCATAGCTGTAGACGATCCGCTGGTCGGGCACGATGTCGTAGTACAGGGCGTCGTAGCGGAAAGTCGTGCCCTGGTAGACATTGCCGAACCGCTCCCGGCCGCCGACCCTGAAGTCGAACTCGGACTCAATACCCGGTGCCGATTCGATATCGCCGGTGTCGCCCCAGGTGTTCTTCGCCTCGGCCGAGGCGAACGCGGCGAAGACTCTCGACGGGGCAGCCGGATAGGTCCGCTCGATGGTGAAGGTGTCGTGGACGACTGAACGCGCGTTCATGTTTCCTCCTGCGTGGCTGTCTGCTTCAAGTACTCGCCGAGTCGGTCAAGGCGGCGCTCGGTCAGCGCCCGCCGCTGGCTAATCCAGTGCTCCGCCGAGCTCAGCGCGGCCGGATTGATGCTGCAGGTCCTGGTCCGGCCGACCTTCTGGGAACTGACCAGGCCGCTGGCTTCTAGCACCTGAACGTGCTGGAGCACGGCCGCGAGCGACATCGCCAGCGGCTGCGCCAGCTCGCTGACCGACGCCGGTCCTGTGCTAAGCCGTTCGACCATGCTGCGCCGCCCAGGATCGGCCAGCGCCTGAAAGACCCGGTCCAGATCGACGATTTGGTTAAGCACGTACTTGAGTATTACCTTCGACGACTCAATAGTCAAGTAATCGCTTCAGTATCGAGTCGACCGCTGCGACCACGTGAACCCGAGCGCCCTGCCGGCGGTCGACCCGCTGAAATGGCAGCGTCGCTGACCCGCCGCTGTTGTCCCTCACGAGCCGCGCTTCACCAGCGTGAGGATTTCCTGGAGCGTGTCATCCATCCTGTCGAAGCGGGCGTCCATCCTGTCGAGGCGAGCGTCCACCTTGTCGAGGCGAGTCTCCACTTTGTCGAGGCGGATACCGTGCTCCTTGACGGTGGCGACGAGACCGTTGACGGTGACGATGAGACCGTTGACGGTGACGAGGATCTCCGAGACGGAGTCGCTTAAAGCCCGGATGTCCTCTTTGAGGCTGTCGACTTGAGCTTCGGTAGCTGGCATGTCGCCAGCGTATTCAGGGGTTCCGACAGTCATTTCCTGGTCATTTCTTCTCGGCGTGACCGCCGAATTCGCTGCGCATCGCCGACAGCAGTTTGTCGGTGAACATGCCGAGCGCGCGCGACTCGAACCGCTGGTACAGCGACGCGGTGATGACCGGCGCGGGCACGCCTTCCTCGACCGCGGCCAGCACCGTCCACCGGCCCTCGCCCGAGTCGGAAACCCGCCCGGCGAAGTCGGCCAGATCCGGAGACTTGGCGAGCGCGCTGGCGGTGAGGTCAACCAGCCAGGAACTGACCACGGAGCCCCGGCGCCAGACCTCGGCCACCTCGCCGACCGGGATCTCGTACTGATAGGCCGCCGGATCGGTCAGCGGGGTCGTCTCCGCGTCAGTCTCGACTTCCTCAAGGCCGGCGTTGGCGTGCTTGATGATCGACAGGCCCTCGGCGATCGCGGCCATCATGCCGTACTCGATGCCGTTGTGAACCATCTTGACGAAGTGACCGGCGCCCGCCGGGCCGCAGTGCAGGTAGCCTTCCTGAGCAGTGCCGCCAGGCTTGCGGCCGGCCGTGGGCTCGACGAAGCTGGTGCAGAGCCCGGGAGCGATCGTGCTGAAGATCGGGTCGAGCCGCTCGACCGGCGCGTCCTCGCCGCCGATCATCAGGCAGTAGCCGCGCTCAAGGCCCCAGACGCCGCCCGAGGTGCCGCAGTCGATGTAGTGGATCTGCTTCGGCGCCAGCGCCTTCGCCCGGGCGATGTCGTCACGATAGTAGGAGTTGCCGCCGTCGATCACGGTGTCGCCGGGTTCGAGCATCGAGGTGAGGTGGTCGAGCGTTCGTCCGGTGATCGCGGCCGGGAGCATGAGCCAGGCCGTGCGCGGCGGCTCCAACTTGGCGACGAAGTCATCGAGGTCGCTCGCGCCGGTCGCGCCTTCGGCGACTAGAGCGTCAATCGCCGCGGTGTTCACGTCGTAGACAACGCAGCGATGCCCGTCTCGCATCAGCCTGCGGACCAGGTTCGCGCCCATTCGTCCGAGCCCGACCATGCCTAGTTGCATCGGAGAATCCGTGGCCATGTTTTATGCTCCCTTAATCATTTAATGCTCTTTAATCATTCGATACCGGCGGATCAACGCGTTCGTTGACGAATCATGAGCCAGCTCCGGCTCGTCCGCGCTGGTCAGCTCGGGGGCGATCGCCGCGGCAAGTACCTTGCCAAGCTCGACGCCCCACTGGTCGAAGGAGTCGATACTCCAGATCGTGCCCGCCGTGAACACCGCATGCTCGTAGAGCGCGATCAGCGCGCCGAGCACCTTCGGGGTGAGGATCTCGGCCAGCAGCACGTTCGTCGGGCGGTTGCCCTCCATTACCCGGTGCGGCGCGACCTCGGGGGCGGTGCCATCGGCGAGCACCTGCTCGAGCGTCTTGCCGAACCCGAGCGCCTGCGCCTGCGCGAACACGTTGGCGGTCAGCAGGTCGTGCTGCTCGCCAATCGGGTTCAGCGACTTGCCGAATCCGATCAGGTCCACCGGGATCAGCTCGGTGCCCTGGTGCAGCAGTTGGTAGAAGCTGTGCTGCCCGTTGGTGCCGGGCTCGCCCCAGAACACCGGGCCGGTCGGGTAGTCCACGTGCGCGCCGTCCAGCGTGACGTGCTTGCCGTTGGACTCCATCGTGAGCTGCTGCAGGTACGCCGGGAACCGCTTCAGGTACTGCTCATACGGCATCACGCCGATGCTGGCCACGCCCATGAACCCCGTGTACCAGACCTGCAGCAGACCCATCAGGGCCGGGAGGTTGGATCGCAGCGGGGCGGTGCGGAAATGCTCGTCCAGCTCGTGCATTCCGGCCAGCATCTCCCCGAAGCGCTCAGGCCCGATCGCGATCATCGTGGAGAGGCCGATCGCGGAGTCCATCGAGTACCGGCCGCCGACCCAGTCCCAGAACCCGAACATGTTCGCGGTGTCGATCCCGAACGCCGAGACCTTCTCCGCGTTCGTGGAGACCGCGACGAAGTGCCTGGCGACCGCTGCCTCATCGCCGAGCGCGCTGACCACCCAGTCCCGCGCCGCCCTGGCGTTGGTCAGCGTCTCCAAGGTCGTGAACGTCTTCGAGGAGATGATGAACAGGGTCTGCGCCGGGTCGAGGTCCCTGGTGGCCTCGGCGAAGTCAGTTGAATCGACATTTGATACGAAACGCATTGTGAGGGCTTTTTCGCTGTAGAAACGCAGCGCCTCGTAGGCCATAACTGGACCCAGGTCTGACCCGCCGATCCCGATGTTCACGATCGCGGTGATCGGCTGGCCGGTGAACCCCCGCCACTGGCCGGACCTGATCTGACTGGCGAAGGCGCTCATCCGGTCGAGCACCTCGTGCACCTGGGCCACCACGTCGGCGCCGTCGACGACCAGGGTGCGGCCGCGCGGCATCCGGAGGGCGACGTGCAGGACGGAGCGGTTCTCCGTGGTGTTGATCCGGTCGCCCCTGAACATCGCCTCGATCCGGTCGGACAGGCCCGACTGGCTGGCGAGTTCAAAGAGCAGAGCCAGCGTCTCGTCGGTGATCCGGTTCTTGGAGTAGTCAAGGAAGAGCCCGGCGGCCTCCATCGTCAGGCGCTCGCCCCGGTCGGCATCGGCGGCGAACAAGTCGCGCAGATGCAAGTCCTTGATCTTCTCGTGATGCTCGGCAAGCGCCGCCCAGGCCGGCCGGCTTCGCAGCGGGGTTGTCATCTCGTCCTGTCCGTCCCGTCGGAGGTATCCGTTCGCGACCCTAGCCCACCCGCCCCGCACCCGCTGTCGCGATACTGCAGTTATGAATGACAAACACTCTGGTCTCCGGCTCGGTGGCCGCGACTTGCCCGTGCTTGACCGGGCGCGGATCTACTGCTGCGGCATTACGCCTTACGACGTCACCCATCTTGGTCACGCGGCGACGTTCGTCTGGGTCGACGTGCTCACCAGGGTGCTGGGCTCTCTTGGGGTTAACGCGCAGTTGTGCCGGAACGTCACCGACGTGGACGACGTGCTATTCGCGGCGGCCGAGCGGTCGGGGTCGGCGTTCGACGCGTTCGCTTCGGTGCAGCAGTTCAGGTTCGATCAGGACATGACCGCGCTCGGAGTGCGCGAGCCCCAGTTCGCGCCTCGGGCCAGGCGGAACATCCGGCAGGTAATCAGGCTGGCCGAGGCGCTGCTCGGCTCCGGTGCCGCCTACCTGCGCGATGGCACCGTCTACTTCCGGGGTGCGCAGACCGCCGCGCAGGCCGGCCTGCGCCGCGACGAGGCGGTCGCCCTCGCCGCCGAATACGGCGCGCGGCTCGACGATCCGGCCAAGGACGATCCGCTCGACGTAGCGATCTGGCGCAGTTCGACCGACGGCGAGCCGGGCTGGCCATCGCCGTTTGGGACGGGGCGCCCAGGCTGGCACGCCGAGTGCGCCGCGATGTCACTGTCGGTGCTCGGGCTCGCCGTGGACGTCCTGTGCGGCGGCGCCGACCTGATGTTTCCGCACCACGCCTTCCAGATCGCGATGGCGGAGGCGGTCACCGGGGTGCGGCCGTTCGCCCGGGCCAGGTTCGGCGTCGGGGTGGTCAGCCTGGACGGGGCCAAGATGGCGAAGTCGACCGGCAACCTCGTGCTGGTCAGCGACGTGCTCGCCGATCACCCGCCGGCGGCCCTGCGGCTCTGCCTCCTCGACCGGCCCTGGCTGGCGGGCTGGGATTACTCGGTCACCGAATTGGACGCGGCCACCGCGAAGCTCGAACGGCTGTACGTGGCCGCCGGGCGGCGCTCTGATCAGGACGCCGCCGCGTCGGCGATCACCGAGGCACTGCGCGACGACCTCGACGTGAGCGGTGCGCTGCGGATCGCCGAGGAGGCGGGCGGCCTGGCCGCGCGCGGCCTCATCGCCACGCTCGGCCTCAGCGAGCCGGCACTGCATGAGCCGGCACTGGGCGAGCCCGCTGCGGGTACATGACGTTGGTGGCCCGGATCCTGATCGCACCGGACAAGTTCAAGGACAGCGTGACCGCAGCGCAGGCCGCGGCCGCGCTCGGGGCCGGGTTGCTGAGCGAGCGGCCCGACCTGGACGTCGCTGCGCTCCCGGTGGCCGATGGCGGTGAGGGGACCGTCGACGCGGCGTTGTCGGCTGGCTACCAGCTCGTGCCGGTTCTCGCCGAAGGGCCGACGGGCGAGCCGGTCGATACCTGCTTCGCGGTGTTGGATGGCACCGCCGTGGTCGAGCTGGCTGACGTGTCGGGGCTGCGGCGGCTGCCGGGTCCTAAGGCCCCGCTGACCGCGTCGACTTACGGGGTGGGCCAGGTGATCGCCGCCGCGCTGGACGGCGGGGCGACGACGATCGTGCTAGGCATCGGCGGCAGCTCGAGCACCGACGGCGGCGCCGGGATGCTGCAGGCGCTGGGTGTCCGGCTGACCGGTGCTGACGGTGCGGACCTGAACCGGGGCGGGGCGGCACTGGCCGGACTGGCGGAGATTGATGTGGCCGGACTCGATCTGCGGCTGCGGCCAGGCGGCGGCTCGGCCGTCCTCGTCGCGAGCGACGTGAACAACCCGCTGCTCGGGCTGCCGGGCGCGGCCGCGGTGTTCGGGCCGCAGAAGGGCGCGACGCCGGCCGAGGTTGAGATCCTGGACGCCGCGCTGACCCGGTTCGCGGCCGCGACGGCCTCGGTGACGGGCCTCGACCTGGCCGGTGCGGCCGGGGCCGGAGCGGCGGGCGGCACCGGCTTCGGCGCGCTCGCCTACCTCGGGGCCAAGCTAGTGCCCGGCGTTGAGCTGGTGCTCGACCTGATCGGGTTCGACGACGCCCTGGCTGGCGCCAGCCTGGTGATCACGGGGGAGGGCAGCATGGACGGCCAGTCGCTCGGCGGTAAGGCCCCGATCGGCGTCGCCCGGGCGGCGGCCAAGCGCGGGGTGCCGGTGGTCGCCGTGGCCGGCCAGGTGCGGCTGAGCGCCGAGGAGGTGGCCGGCGCCGGGTTCGCCGCGGTGTACGCGCTCGTCGATCTCGAGCCCGACCGGGCCGTCAGCATGACCAGGGCCGACGAGCTGTTGCGCCGCGTGGGTGCTCAGATCGCAGCCAGCGGACTGGTCGGCTAGCCGATCCCGCGCTGGCTCAAGGACCAGCGGCGCGGCGTAACCTTCGGATGTGCCTTCCGCGGTGGTACGAGCAATGCTGGTCGTCGATGTGCAGAACGACTTCTGCGAAGGCGGTTCGCTGGCCGTAGCCGGCGGGACCGCCGTCGCGGCGGCGATCAGCAGGTACTTGCATAGCCCGCTCGCAGGCCAGTATGCGTGCATCGTGGCTACCCAGGATCATCACGTGGATCCTGGGTCTCATTTCTCCGCCGATCCCGACTACGCCGACAGTTGGCCGCCGCATTGCGTCGCCGGCACGGCGGGCGCCGCGTTTCATCCCGATCTGGACGCCAGTCGCTTCGATGCGGTATTCCGCAAAGGCGCGCACGCCGCCGCCTACAGCGGTTTCGAGGGGACTGGCGCCGACGGCCGGCCGCTCGCCGACTGGCTGGCCGAGCGCGGGGTGACCGCGGTGGATATCGCCGGAATCGCGACCGACTACTGCGTCAGGGCCACGGCCGCCGACGCTGCCCGGCTCGGGTTCACCGTCCGCGTCCTGGTCGACCTAACCGCGGGAGTCGCGGCCGACTCTACAGTCGAGGCGATCGGTGAGATGCGCGCCAACGGCGCCGAGATCATCGACTGACCAGGCTGATCCGATGCTGCTGAAGAGGGGAATGTTGAAGGTCGATGGGTCGTTGATACCCCCGAGGGTATGATTCAAGTGGGGTTATGCCGAGATGGAGGGAAAAGCAGTGGCAACAGTCGAGCTAACCGCTCAGAACTTCGACGAGGTCGTCAGCGGTGCCGACGTGGCGCTCCTGGACTTCTGGGCCTCATGGTGCGGGCCGTGCCGGATGTTCGGCCCGATCTTCGAGCGGGTCTCCAAGAAGCACGAGGACCTGGTGTTCGCCAAGATCGACACCGAAGCCCAGCCCGAGCTCGCCCAGGCGTTCAACATCACCTCGATTCCGACGCTCGTGGTGATCAAGGACAGGGTCGTCCTTTACGCCGAGGCAGGCGCGCTGCCTGAGCCGGCCCTGGAGAACCTGGTCAGCCAGGCGCGCGAGGTCGACATGGACAAGGTAAGGGCCGACATCGCCGAGCACGAGGCCAGTCACGCGACGGCGGCGGGCGGATCAGCGGATGGCAGCTGATTGTGACGCTGACGCCGAGCGCGCGGTGGTGCTGAACCGGCTGCGGCGCGCCCAGGGGCAACTGGCCGGAGTGATCGCGATGGTCGAAGACGGCCGGGACTGCCGGGCCGTGGTCACCCAGCTGGCGGCGGTATCCAGAGCCCTTGACCGGGCCGGCTTCAAGATCGTGGCGAATAACATGCGGCAGTGCCTGACGGGCGAGTCACCGCTGTCCACCGACGAGCTCGAGCGGCTGTTCCTGACCCTGGCCTGACCCCTGCTGTGCAGGTCAGCGGCGTTAAGCCGCAAGATAGGTAGATGAACCGGGGGGTCGGCGTTAGTGCTGCGCCAGCTATGGCTGGCGCAGCTTCGGGCAGTACTGCTCTGGCCCATACGGGGCTCAGCAGCCAGCAGGTGGCGCAGCGGCGCGAGGCCGGCCTGACCAACGACCAGGGCAAGCAGCCGACCAGGACCGTGGCCCAGATTCTCCGGGCCAACGTGCTCACCAGGTTCAACGCGATCCTGCTGGCGCTGCTCGTCGTGATCCTCATCGTCGGGCCGGTGCAGGACGCGCTGTTCGGCCTGATCCTGGTCGCCAACAGCGGGATAGGGATCTTCCAGGAACTGCGGGCCAAGCGCACTCTCGATCGGCTCTCCGTGCTGAACGCGCCGACCGCCCGTGCGGTCCGCGATAGCGAGACGGTCACCGTGCCGGCCGGGCAGGTGGTGCTCGACGACGTGCTTGAGCTGCGGTCCGGCGACCAGGTCGTGATCGACGGCCAGGTACTGCAAGCCTCCGGGCTTGAGATTGACGAGTCGCTGGTCAGCGGCGAAGCCGATCCGATTGGCAAGGAGCCAGGCGACGATGTGCTGTCCGGCAGCTTCGTGGTGGCCGGGTCAGGCCGGGTCGTGGCCGCCAAGGTCGGCGGCGAGTCTTACGCCGCGAAGCTGACCAGGCAGGCGCGCGGGTACTCACCGGCCCGGTCAGAGATCAGGGACGCGATCAACCGGGTGCTGACCTGGATCAGCTGGCTGCTGGTCATAGTGGGTCCGCTGCTGCTGGTAACCCAGCTGCGCTCGGGTCAGACCACGGCCGAGGCGCTGCGCGGTTCGGTGGCCGGGCTGACTGGCATGGTGCCCGAGGGGCTCGTGCTGCTCACCAGCGTGGCCATGGCGGTCGGCGTCGTCAGGCTGGCGTCCCGGCGGGTGCTGGTCCAGGACCTGCCCGCGATCGAGGGGCTGGCCAGGGTCGACGTGATCTGCTGCGACAAGACCGGGACCCTGACCGAGGGCAGCATGCACGTGGTGTCGCTAAACCTGCTTGGCGGCGGCACCGCAGGCCAAGCCGAGCCCGTTCTCGGCGCGCTTGCCGTCGCCGACTCGCGCCGCAACGCGACCATGCTGGCACTCGCCGACCGGTTCGCCGACCCCGGCTGGCACCCGGTGCGCACCACCGCGTTCTCCTCGGCCAGAAAGTGGAGCGCCGCGAGCTTTGACGGGCACGGTCACTGGCTGATCGGCGCGCCCGAGATGCTGCTCGCCGATCGGGATCAGTCCGGGGTGCTTAAACACGCAGGGCGCCTCGCTGCCGACGGGTACCGGGTGCTGCTGCTGGCGAGGTCGGCGTCCGCGGTCGACGGCGACAACGTGCCTGCCCGGCTTGAGCCGGTCGCCCTGGTGGCGCTGGCGGAGCGGATCAGGGCCGACGCCGAGTCCACGCTCGGCTACTTCGCCAGCCAGGACGTGTCGGTCCTGGTCATCTCTGGCGATCATCCCGCGACCGTCGGCGCGATCGCGCGCAGGCTCGGCCTGCCCGGAGCCGACCGGCCAGTCGATGCACGAGAACTGCCCGACGACGATGCCCCCGGCGCGGCGGCCCGGCTGGCCGAGATCGTCGGTGAGTCGACCGTAATCGGCCGGGTAGCGCCGCATCAGAAGCAAGCGATCGTCGCCGCGCTGCAACGGCGCGGGCACGTGGTCGCCATGACCGGCGATGGCGTCAACGACGTGCTCGCGCTCAAGAACTGCGATGTGGGCATCGCGATGGGCTCAGGCACCCCGGCCAGCCGAGGCGCGGCCCGGCTGGTGCTGCTCGACGACAAGTTCGCGACGCTGCCGGCGGTGGTCGCCGAGGGGCGGCGGCTGATCGGAAACGTGGACCGGGTGTCGCGGCTGTTCCTGACGAAAGCGTGCTACGTGCTGCTGATCGCGCTGGCGATCACCGCCGCCAGGGCGCCGTTCCCCTTTTACCCCCGGCATCTGACCGTCATCTCCACGCTGGGCATCGGGGTGCCAGCCTTCTTCCTGGCTCTGGCGCCGAACGCCGACCGGATCGCGCCCGGTTTCCTGCGCCGGGCGCTGCGCTTCGCAATGCCGGCCGGCCTGGTGATCGCGGCTGCGTCAGCCTCGTCGTTCCTGACCATGCGCGATCTTGGCGGTGGGCTCGGCGCCGCCAGGACCGGCGCAACCGTGGTCGCGACCTGCCTCAGCCTGGCCGTACTGGCCGTGCTCGCGCGGCCCCTGCTGAGCTGGCGAGGCGCGATGGTGCTGGCGCTCGCGGGAGCGTTCGCCGCGCTGTTCACGCTGCCATGGCTGCGGCACCAGCTCGCGCTGACCGTCCTGCCGGCCGAGGTGCTCTGGTCGTGCGTGGCGGTCGCGGCGGTCGGCTTCGGAATGCTGATCGCGGTGTGGGCGATCCTGGACCGAGTTAGCTGGCTCCGGCCGGCTGGAAACGCAGCCAGGCAGCAGCGGTGAACGGCGCGTCCCTTACCGCCGTGACCTCGCTGCCCTGGTCGAGTGCCTGGCAGGCCAGCTCGTCGAGCACGTCAGGTACCGGCCGGGCCGCCCTGGCCGGGTCCGGGCAGGCGCAGCCCGCCGCGCCGGCCGCTACCGGCACTGAGCCGACGGCGAGCCCGCCGCAGTTGTCGCAGACACAGCCGGGGACCATCTGATCGTCGGCCAGCACCAGCTGGGAGACCGCCCCGGAGCGGACGGCGGTCAGGCAGCTGTCCAGGTCCGTGGTGATCGCGCCGTCCGGCGGTTCGTTCAGCGCCTCGGCGACCAGGTCGGCTTCGGCCGCCCGCGCCCAGCGGGCGATCACCGGGGTGGCCAGGTCGCGCACCCGACCAGGGGTGGCCGAGCGCACGTCGACGGCGAAGCGGCCGGCCAGCCGCTGGTTCACCGTTCTCGGCAGCATCGGCAGAAAGTGGCTGATCTGCATCTCATGGCCGCCGAGCACGAGCGGGCGTTTGGTGGCGGCCGTGGTCTGCTCCAAGATCGCGGCCGTGTCCCGGTAGTGCTGCTTTGACATGTTCAGGATCCGCTGCTGCATCCGGTGCGCCTCAAGCCCGGCCCAGCCGGCGAAGGCCGAGCTGGGCAGGTCGGGACCGGTCTGCTCGAAGAGCATGTCGACCTCGTCGTCCCGTACCGCCAGGATCGAGGCGTGCCTGCCGTCAATGATCGCGACCTGAAAGGCGGGGTGCCGCTGCAACGCGGCCAGCAGCGGCCGGGTGTAAGGCCTAGTCGAGATCACGGCGAGATCGTCGGCTGGGCCGGGCAGGGCCGGTGTTGGCCTGCCCAGGGGAATCGCCTGGAGCAGGCCGACCTCGGCGCACGCGAAGATGGCCACGGTCCGGCCGAGCCAGTCGTGACCGCGTTCGCTGATGAGCCCGCCAATCGAGTTGACGTCCTCGCCGGCTGGTCGCCCCTGGGCGGCTTTGATCAGCTCGCGCGCTCGGGTGAGCAGACCGCGGTGCTCGGCTATGTCCAGCGGCACGTTCAGGTAGAGGGAGATGACCGTGGTGTTCTGGGCGAGCAGCCCTCGCA
>DASYAT010000244.1:0-17017 GCA_036501205.1 Streptosporangiaceae bacterium
CCAGGGGCCGAGGTCTTGCGATTCCAGGTGACCGTCACGACCGTTGGCACGCCGCGGCCAAGTGCGGCGTCGAGACTGGGGGTTCCGACGGCGCAGTCGGCCGAGCTCCAGATCCGGGTCGAGCCCTCCTTGATCACCAGGGCTAGGTGAGCCGATCCGATGTTGAAGGTGCACTCGGCCGGCTGGGTTGACACGATGCTCAGCTCGAACGTGGGTGAGTCCTTCGGGCCAAACTGTGTCTGGCCGGCGAAGACACTCAGCACGATGTCACGACGACCGCAGAATGCCGGCAGGATCGTGCCGTGACCCGCCGCCTGGCCGGCTCCTGACTTGCCTCCTGGTGACTTGGCGCCGACCGTACCTGGACCGGACTGGCCGCGACGGGACTGACCGCCACCGGACTGGCCGCTTGAGGTCCGGCCACCGCCCGTCTGGTCGCCGGCTCGCCCGGAGCCCGCTGAGTTGCCGCGGCCCGTCGGCCGGCCCTGGCCGGAATCCGGCTGGCCGGAACCGGGGTGGCCCCGGCCCGACTCGCTGGAGCGCGATGAGCCTGAGCTGGAATGGCGGCCGTTGCGTGCGTTCGAACCTGACGCTGCGCCTGAACCTGCGCCTGAACCTGCGCCTGAGCCAGTACTGGTCGGCTGGTCGGCACCGGCCCGGCCGGCTCGCGACGCTGGTACTGATTTCACCGCTAGTGCGCTCGATAGGCCCCACGCGGCCAGTCCGAATATGACTAGCCCGATCGCGAGCACAATGAACCGTCGGCGCCAGTACGTGCTTGCCGAGCCTTCCCCGTAGGTGTCGTACGAATTTCCCCCCATGCGGTCAGTATGCAATCGCTTACCGCAGGTAACAGTTCGCCTCGCCGGGCCTTGGGACTCGCATTACCGCAGGCAGAGGAGTTGCTAGGATCTCGCCCTCGTTGATTCGGCGGTGCCGAGATGGCACCGGCGTGGCAGGATCGATCTCGTCATGACCATGAGCCTCGAAGAGCCGATCACTGCCTGGTACTCACGAAATGGCAGGGACTTGCCCTGGCGGCACCCGGGTGTTGCGGCGTGGCCAGTGATGGTCAGCGAGTTCATGCTGCAGCAGACACCGGTCGCGAGGGTTCTGCCTGCCTATCGCAACTGGATGATCCGCTGGGCAGCGCCGGCCGCTCTCGCCGCCGCGAGCCCAGGCGATGCCGTGCGCCAGTGGGACAGGCTTGGCTACCCTCGGCGTGCTCTGCGCTTGCACGAGTCAGCCACGATCATCGCGGCCAAGCACGACGGCGAGGTGCCCGCCGATGTGGCCGATCTCCGCGACCTGCCGGGGGTGGGCTCGTATACGGCGGCCGCGATCGCCAGTTTCGCCTACGGACAGCGTCATCCAGTGCTCGACACCAACGTCCGCCGAGTCCTCGCCCGGCTGATCACCGGCCGTCAGTACCCGCCCGGTTCGCTAACCGTCGCCGAGCAAGCCCTAGCCCAGTCTCTGCTCCCGCCAGAACAGGACCGCCGGGCCGCGACCTGGTCAGTCGCCCTGATGGAGCTAGGCGCACTGGTCTGCACCGCGACCAATCCGTCGTGCGACCTCTGCCCGGTAGCCAAGTCCTGCGCCTGGCTCAAAGACGGCTTCCCAGCGGGCCAAGCGCCCCGCAAGGCGAAGCCGTACCTGGGCAGCGACCGTGAGTGCCGCGGCCGCATTCTCGCCGTCCTGCGCGCCGCCACCGGCCCCGTGGAGGCGACAGCCTTCGACGCATGCTGGCCAATCCCACAGCAGCTCTCCGTCACGCTGGAGGCTCTGGTAGCAGATGGCCTGGCGGCTCGCCTGCCATCAGGGCTGATAGCGCTGCCCGGAGACGCCTAGCCCTGGCAGAGACAGAACGGGTGCCCGGCCGGATCCAGGAATACCCGGAACGTCGTGCCGGGCTGATGCTCGTGCTTGGTCGCGCCTAGCTTTAGCACTGCCTCTTCGGCGACATCGAGATCGTCGACATCGACATCAAGGTGCATCTGCTGAGGTACTTCCTGACCGGGCCAGTTTGGAGGCGTGTAGCCCTCTACTTGCTGGAAGCCGATGGTCTGACCGTAGTCCGCCCTGACATCGGCCCAGCCCGGCGAAGTCTCGACCTTCCAGTCCAGCAGGGCGCCGTAGAAGGCGGCCATGACATCAGGGTCAGGGCAGTCGAGAACGGTTACTGGGAAGCGTGCGATAGCCATGCGAGCAACCGTAGCCTCTGATCCGGACGGTCTACGTCCGGATACAGCCGGAGATAAGAAAGAGCCGGGCGGGTCATCCGTGTGAACCAGTGCGTTCTAGCACCGACTCATACGGTTGCCCGCCCGGCTTCAACTTCGCAGGGCTTTAAGCAGACCGGCCTCAGGCGCTGCGGCCCTCTGGACGACGATCCACAACCTCGCTGCGAGCGCCACCCGCGGCTTCGGCCAGCTCGGCCGGCGGCGCGTCGGGCAACTCCTCGGGCTTCGGCACACCCTTGAAGGTGAACTTGGCTTCCTTGCCCGTGCCCTCGGCGTCAACCACGATGATCTGGCCGGCCTTGACCTCGCCGAACAGGATCTTCTCCGACAGATGGTCCTCGATCTCGCGCTGGATCGTCCGGCGGAGCGGCCTGGCGCCGAGCACCGGGTCGTAGCCGCGCTCGGCGAGCAGGTTCTTGGCATCCGGCTTGAGCTCGATGTCCATGTCGCGGTCCTTCAGCCGCTCCTCGACCTTCGCGATCATGAGGTCCACGATCTGGAAGATCTCTTCCTTGGTCAGCTGGTGGAAGACGATCGTGTCGTCGACACGGTTCAGGAACTCGGGCCGGAAGTGCTGCTTCAGCTCGTCCTGCACCCGGTTCGTCATCCGCTCGTACGAGCCTCGCGACTCGCTTGCGGAAGCGAACCCGACCGAGACGCCCTTGGAGATGTCCTTGGTTCCCAGGTTGGTGGTCATGATGATCACCGTGTTCTTGAAGTCGACCACCCGACCCTGAGCGTCGGTCAGCCGGCCATCTTCAAGGATCTGCAGCAGCGAGTTGAAGATGTCCTGATGCGCCTTCTCGATCTCGTCGAACAGCACGACGGAGAATGGCTTGCGCCTGACCTTCTCGGTGAGCTGCCCGCCCTCCTCGTAACCGACGTAGCCGGGCGGTGAGCCGAACAGCCTGGAGACCGTGTGCTTCTCCATGTACTCGCTCATGTCCAGCTGGATCAGCGAGTCCTCATCACCGAACAGGAACGCGGCGAGCGTCTTGGACAGCTCGGTCTTGCCGACGCCGGACGGACCGGCGAAGATGAACGACCCACCCGGGCGCTTCGGGTCCTTCAGGCCGGCCCTGGTGCGGCGGATGGCCTGGGACAGCGCCTTGATCGCGTCGTTCTGACCGATAACCCGCTTGTGCAGCTCATCTTCCATCCGCAGCAGGCGAGCCGACTCGGCCTCGGTGAGCTTGAACACCGGGATACCGGTGGCCGTGGCGAGCACCTCGGCGATCAGGTCCTCGTTGACCTCGGCGGGCAGATCCATGTCGCCCGCCTTCCATTCCTTCTCGCGGGCGTCCTTGCGCTCGATCAACTGCTTCTCGTTGTCCCTGAGCGCGGCCGCCTTCTCGAAGTCCTGGCTGTCGATCGCGGACTCCTTGTCCCGGCGGACCTCGGCGATCTTCTCGTCGAACTCGCGCAGGTCCGGCGGCGCGGTCATCCGGCGGATGCGCATCCGGGAGCCGGCCTCGTCGATCAGGTCGATCGCCTTGTCCGGCAGGAACCGGTCGCTGATGTACCGGTCGGCCATCTGGGCGGCAGCGACCAGCGCGTCGTCGGTGATGGTCACCCGGTGGTGGGCCTCATACCGGTCGCGCAGGCCCTTGAGGATCTCGATGGTGTGCGAGATCGTCGGCTCGGCGACCTGGATGGGCTGGAACCGGCGCTCAAGCGCGGCGTCCTTCTCAAGGTGCTTGCGGTACTCATCGAGCGTCGTAGCGCCGATCGTCTGCAGCTCACCGCGGGCCAGCATCGGCTTGAGGATCGAGGCCGCGTCGATTGCGCCTTCGGCAGCACCGGCTCCGACCAAGGTGTGGATCTCGTCGATGAAAAGAATGATGTCGCCGCGGGTGCGGATCTCCTTGAGCACCTTCTTCAGGCGCTCTTCGAAATCACCGCGGTACCGCGAGCCGGCCACCAGCGCGCCGAGGTCAAGCGTGTAGAGCTGCTTGTCCTTCAGCGTCTCCGGCACCTCGCCCTTGACAATCCGCTGAGCCAGGCCCTCCACGACGGCGGTCTTGCCCACGCCGGGCTCGCCCACCAGCACCGGGTTGTTCTTGGTGCGGCGGGACAGCACCTGCATGACCCGCTCGACTTCCTTCTCGCGCCCGATCACCGGGTCCAGCTTGCCCTCCCGCGCGGCAGCGGTCAGGTTCCGGCCGAACTGGTCAAGCACCAGCGACGTGGACGGCGTGCTCTCCGAAGAGGCACCCGCCGCGGCCGGCTCCTTGCCCTGATAGCCGTGCAGCAACTGGATCACCTGCTGGCGCACCCGGTTCAGGTCAGCGCCCAGCCGCACCAGCACCTGCGCGGCCACGCCCTCGCCCTCACGGATCAGCCCGAGCAGGATGTGCTCGGTGCCGATGTAGTTATGGCCAAGCTGCAGCGCTTCGCGCAGCGAGAGCTCGAGGACCTTCTTCGCGCGCGGAGTAAAGGGAATATGACCAGAAGGCGCCTGCTGGCCCTGCCCGATGATCTCCTCAACCTGCTGGCGTACCGCTTCCAGGCTGATGCCCAGCGACTCGAGGGCCTTAGCCGCGACGCCCTCGCCCTCGTGAATCAGGCCAAGAAGGATGTGCTCGGTGCCGATGTAGTTGTGGTTCAGCATCCTGGCTTCTTCTTGAGCCAGCACCACAACTCGTCGCGCCCGGTCGGTAAATCTCTCGAACATTATCGTCGCTCCCTCACCAAGCGGTGGGGACCGCGACCGCGTTGGCCCGTCCCTGCCGCGCACCAGCCCGCGTGCCGGGCAAGGCTCTCGCTACAGTGCACCGCTTAAGTAAACGTTACGTTCACCCAAACGGCTCACCGCGTTCCTGTAGAACCTTCCCCGCCGACGGGGCGTTCATCCACATCCAACCTGCGGCAAGGGAACGGTGTTCCCGGGTACGCCGCGAGCGAACGCAGGCGGCTGACGGCACACCTGATATAAAGACATATGGTATGCCGTCAGCCACTTCGCGGACCGGCAGCCACTCGCCGGGCCCCGATGTGGCTCTGGCGGGGAAGCCAACATCATGGGGTCCCCGGGAGTCGCCCCCCGGGTAATACAGCGGGTTCCCGGAAGTTGCCTCCCGGGATATTGAGCGAGGCTTCTGGGGGTGTCATCCCCCTCGGGCCTGTACAGCGGCCTGAGGGTCGTCCCCCAGAACTGGCCGGGGTGGCCCCCAGATAACTAAAGCCGGGGGCGATTCGCCCCCAGATCGAGCCAGCGGGGGTCGTCCCCCGCACCAGCGCGGCCGGCTTCCCAGGGCATGCCCTAGTAACTCGGCCACTTAATTCATCCGTTAGTGAGCTGCTTCGTAGTCGGCGATGATCGTGGCCGGAATGCGGCCGCGTTCGCTGACCTTGTGACCGTGCTGGCGAGCCCAGTCGCGGATTGCCGAGCTGTGCTCGCGGCCGGGACCGGTACGGGCCTTGCGGCGGCGGGCCACTCCGGTAACGCGCCGAGCGTGATCTGCGAATGCACCGACCTTCTCGCGAAGTTCCTTGCTGTGCGTCTCACACAGATCGATCTCGTACGCGTTCCCGTCAAAGCCGAATGAAACAGACTCGGTGCCTTCGATCTCTCCTTCGTGGGGGAGATCGCAGACGACGGTGACGACGGTCTTCTGGGCCATGTCGGTTAGCCTTTCTGTTACCACTGCCTATTTAAGTAGCTTAACCTATACCAGCAACCCTGGCCCTGCAATTCACGCCACGGAATCGCGAACAGAAGGCGCTTGAAGTAGCGGCCATCAAGCGACCCGAATGTACTAGCTGTCATGGGAGGAGCCCGCTGGGTGATCAGCCGGCGATTGCGACGACAGAAGTTACCGTCGGTCGGTCAAGTCGTCGGTGCGGCTCGGTTCTTCAACATCGTCGAGAGCGTCTTCGGCACGGTTCTTTGGTCCGCGCATCTCGTGCCGCAGGAATGCCCCCAACGCCACCAAGAAGGCTGCGGCCATCAATGCAGGCGGAGTAAGTGCCGCCAGGTCGGATAGCACGTCCGTCGCCTCCTGTCTGGGACTGACACCTAGCCGCTCGCGACCGCCACTGCCTATCACCCGGGCTTTTGCTCAACTGGCCCCATACCAGGTCAGAGGCATCTGCTGGCGAGGCCGGCCGGGCCGAAGCGGACCGGCGCAAAACGTCGCAACCAAGCCTTACTGGCTTTGAGCACCTCAGCGAGGCACCAGCTCGCCGCTGCCGCGCGCTTGCCAGCCTACGCCAACTATGATCGCAGTCCGGCGGCTGGTCATCGTCGTTTTTGCCTGTTGCGGGGCGGCAGAGCTAAAGTCGAAGGCCAGCGCCGAATGCGCCCGGGAGCGCTCCCCAAGGGTAACCGGGCCGCGGCGCCAAAGGACCCTAAGGACGGCGAAGGATCTAACGGCGAGGGGCGGTGCGACGTGCATTCGGCACTTCATAGGCGCAACTTGCCGAGTCGCTCAGGCCTCGGGGTGTGGGCGGCACAGGGAAACGGCTTTCCGGGTTCGCCGGGTTGTCCGTTCGGAGCGGCACCTGGCAGCGGTGCAAGTCTCATTGAGAGCTATCGAGAAACAACCCAGTACCATCTTCCTGGGTCTTTTCGATACGATGAATTACGCAACGCACCGGATCGTAAGGCAGCGCAGAACGCTTATCTCGCCAGTGCCGGACCAGTTTAAGGCATAGCCGAACGATAAAGGACGGGATCCGCACCCAGAAGGTGCTCAGAAGGTCGGTACCCGGACAAGCAAAACTCGCGACACGCAATCACCTTGCGTCGCGCAGTTACCGTGATGGGCATACTAGTTACTTTCAGCCATTGCCATACAATCGGTCACCGAACCGTCACTCCACGCGTGCGAGGCGGTCTGAGTGCGGTCTAGGCACGATCACGAACAGATCACAGGCACATCATAACTGCCGCTACATCTGATCTGACCTGCCCAAACGTGATCCATCACGGTCATGACACGGCACCCGGACAGCATCTTCAGGCCTATTAAATAAGGCAGATCCCCGGTCGGCCAGAGACAACTTTTCAAATCATCGGTACACAGGGGAGTTCCGTCGGATAACGTCCCGGCTGTCACCTCTTCGCGTTGGCTCTCGCCTGCTCTAGGCGGGGCCGGCTTTGGAAAGGAGCCGCGAAAGTGGAGCGCTCGCCGGTTGGTCGGCACTCCAGGCGCCAGGTCAGGCTAGGCCGAAAGACACGGTTTGCCCTGACCACAGGACGCCTTGTAACCGCGATGACTATCGCGGCGACCGCCGGGCTGGTGCTTCCCAGCTCGGCTGCGGGCGCTGCGGGGTCGGCTGCGATGGCCAGGAGCGGTCCGCTGCCGCTTAAGGTGCTTCTCGCCAGGGCCAACAAGCTCTCCAACGAGATCGACAGCCTGGGCCAGCAGTACGACTCGCTGAAGATCCAGCTGGCGGCCGCGAAGTCCCAGCTGAAGATCGCCCACCTCACCGAGGCCAGGGACAAGCGCCTGCTCACCATCGCCGAGTCGTCGGTGGCCGACATCGCCGCGGCCGGGTACATGGCCGGCAGCGTCAACCCGACCCTGGAATTGCTGGAGAGCCGCGACCCGAACGCGATGCTCGACCGCGCTTCGATCCTGAGCGAGCTGCAGCAGCAGAACGGCACCAAGATGACGCTCGTGGAGGCGGCGAGCGCGGCCGCTAAGCGAGCCGGCGTGCTGGCCGTCCAGGAGGCGAAGCAAGCCACCAAGCTGTCCACGGCCATGAAGGGCAAGGTCGCCAAGATCGAGGCCAAGGAGACCGTGCTCAACAGCAAGGTCTACGCCAAGGCCATGGTGGTCTACCAGCAGACCGGCCATTACCCCAACATTCATCTCAGCGGCAACTCGGTCGGCGTGCAGGCACTGCGCTGGGCGCTGAGCAAGGTCGGCGACATGTACCTCTGGGGCGCGGCCGGCCCGGACCGGTTCGACTGCTCGGGCCTGGTCATGTGGGCGTATGAGCACGTTGGCATCCAGCTCGACCACTTCACCGGCGATCAGTGGAACGAGGGCGTACACATCTCCCGCTCCCAGTTGCAGCCGGGCGACCTGGTGTTCTTCTTCCCTGACATCGGCCACGTGGGACTGTACGTCGGCAACGGCCTCATGGTGGACGCGCCGCAAACTGGCGAGCCGGTCCAGGTCCAGCCGGTTTTCTGGAGCGCATACGTAGGCGCCGTGCGGATCGTCTGACCTAGAACCTGATCGCGTGAAGCGTGTGAGGCCCGGGGGACGTCTCCCGGGCCTCACGCTTCTACTGAGGCCGGACAAACGGGAACAGCAGCGTGTCCCTGATCGAGGCTCCGGTCAGCATGATGAGCACCCGGTCGATGCCCATGCCCATCCCGCCGGTCGGCGGCATGCCGTACTCAAGCGCCCGCAAGAAGTCCTCGTCGAGCTGCATCGCATCGTGGTCTCCGCCGGCCGCCAGCAGCGACTGGGCGGTGAGCCTGGCCCGCTGCTCGACAGGATCGACCAGCTCGGAGTACCCGGTGCCGATCTCGGCTCCGAAGGCCACCAGATCCCAGCGCTCGGCCACCCTGGGGTCGGTCCGATGCGCCCTCGTCAGGGGCGAGACCTCCACCGGGAAGTCCCGGTAGAAGGTCGGCTGCACGGTATTGCCCTCCACCAGGTGCTCGTACAGCTCCAGCACTATCTGGCCGGCGTTCCACGAGGACTGAAGGGCGACGTTCGCCTGCCCGGCCAGCTTGCGCAACTGGTCGACCGGCAGGTCGGGCGTCACCTCCTGGCCTAGGGCGAGCGAGATCGCCTCGTGCACTCCGACCCACGGCCACTCGCCGCCGATGTCGTGCTCCGAGCCATCAGGACGCCGCACGACCGTCCCGCCGATACCTTCCTGCGCCGAACGCAAGATCAGGCCGCGGGTCAGGTCGCCGATGGTCCGGTAGTCGCCGTAGGCCTCGTAGGCCTCCAGCATCGTGAATTCAGGATTGTGCGTGGCGTCCGCGCCCTCGTTGCGGAAGTTCCGGCCAAGCTCGTAGACCTTCTCGATGCCGCCTACGACCAGCCGCTTGAGGTAGAGCTCAAGCGCGATCCGCAGGTACATCGGCATGTCGTAGGCGTTGATATGGGTCTCGAACGGCCTCGCGTTGGCCCCGCCGTGCAGGGCCTGCAGCATTGGCGTCTCCGCCTCCAGGAACCCCTGGTCGTGCAACTCCTCACGGATCGCGCGGGTGACCGCCGCCCGAAGCTCGGCGAATTCCCTGGCCGCCGGGTTGACGATCAGATCGAGGTACCGCATCCGGCGGCGTGCTTCCGGGTCCGTGAGGCCAGAGTGCTTATCTGGCAAGGGACGCAGGGCCTTGGCCGTGATCGCGAAGGAGCCGGCCAGCACCGACAACTCGCCGCTGCGCGACGTGATGACCTCGCCGGTCACACCGACCTGGTCACCGAGATCCACATCGGACTTCCAGGCGGCCAGCCCGTCGGCCCCGACCCGGTCCAGCGAGACCATGACCTGGATCTCCCCGGTGCCGTCCTTGATCGTCGCGAAGCACAGCTTCCCGCCGGTCCGGTAGAGCATGACCCGCCCGGTGACTCCGACCTGGTCACCAGTCGCCGTGTCGGCGGGCAGATCCGAATGCCGCTGCCTGATCTCGGCGATCGAGTCGGTACGCGGATAGCTAACCGGATAGGGGTCAACTCCGGCCGATTTGAGCCGCTCCGTCTTGGCGACCCTGACCCGCTCCTGCTCGGACAGTTCGGCCGTCTTATCCGCGCTGATACCCGCGCCTTTACCTGCGGTGCTACCGGCACCGACGGCCTGGCCGCGGCCGCCGCCCTGCGCTACCCGCTCGATATCCGTCGTCTCGTCATTCACGTGCCCGAGGCTACCGGCGGTGCGCGGGGCACTGCGACTAGGTTTATCAGGCCGTCATGGGTTATCAGGCAGTCAGATTGCGCTCAAAGACCAGGCGCAACCCGATCAGGGTCAGCCATGGCTCGTAGTAATCGATGTTCTTCACCTCATCGATCACGAGCGGCGCCAGGCCTCCGGTCGCGATGACGGTGACCGCCTCCGGGTTTCCCGGCGACAACTCCTCCGCCATCCGCCGGGCAATCCCTTCGACTTGCCCGGCGAAACCATAGATGATCCCTGATTGCAGAGATTCGACCGTATTCTTGCCGATTACCCGGTCCGGGCGGGTCAGCTCGACCTTCAGCAGCTGCGCCGCCCTTCTGGACAGTGCATCCACCGAGATCTCAATCCCGGGAGCCAACGCACCGCCGACAAACTCGCCCTTCGCGCTAACCGCGTCAAAATTCGTCGAAGTGCCGAAATCCACCACAATTGCGGGTCCGCCGTAGAGATGCACGGCCGCCACCGCGTTCATGATCCGGTCGGTGCCCACCTCTTTGGGATGGTCAGTTCTGATCGACACACCGGTCTTGACGCCAGGCTCGACGATCAGCGTCAAGATCCCCCGGTGGTATTTCCCGAGCATCTCCCGCATGGCGTGCAGCACCGATGGCACGCTGGAGCAGACGGCAATCCCGTCCAGCGGCCGGTCGGCCAGCAGCGGACTCTGCGCCAGGAGCCCGCGCCACGTCACCGCGATCTCGTCAGCCGTCCTGACCGGATCGGTCGCGGTACGCCAGTGCTCCACGACCTCCGGACCATCGAACACGCACAGCACCGTGTTCGTGTTCCCCACGTCAACCGCGAGCAGCATCATCCCGCCTTAGGGTGGTGAGCGGACGCCGGGCGGTGCTGGGAGGCTGACGGGAGGGGCGCGACGAGATCCAGCCCGATATCGAGCGCCGGCGCCGAGTGGGTCAATGCCCCTACGGACAGAAAATCAACCCCGGTCCCAGCGACCGCACCGGCCTGATCGAGCCGCAGCCCTCCGCTGGCCTCAAGGAACGCGCGCCGGCCAACCAGCTCAACCGCCGCCCGCATCTGGTCGAGCGAGAAGTTATCCAGCAGGATCAGGCCGGCCCCGGCCTGCACCGCCTCAGCGACTTGCTCCAGGGTGTCGCATTCGACTTCGACCGGCAGGTCAGGCGCCATCGCCCGGACCGCTTCGAACGCGGCCGTCACCGACCCGGCCGCCGCCACGTGATTGTCCTTGATCAGAGCCGCGTCCCCGAGCGACATCCGATGGTTGACCCCGCCACCGCACCGCACCGCGTACTTCTCCAGCGCCCGCAGCCCAGGAAGCGTCTTGCGGGTGTCACGAACCCGCGCAGAACCTACCGCAGCGCCCGCAACTACCGCATCGGCCCACAAGGCCGTCACAGACGCGATCCCTGACAAATGAGTCAGGAGATTCAAGGCGGTGCGCTCGGCCGTCAGAATCGCCCGTAGCGGCCCCTGGACGGTCATCAGGACTTGCGCGGGGCCGACTCGGTCACCATCGGCGGCTTTGTGCTCGACCGTTATCTCAGGTCCGACCGCCGCGAAAACCACTTCAGCGACAACAAGACCGGCGACAACGCCCGCGCTTCTGGCCGCGACATCGGCCCGGCCGGTGAGTTCGGCGGGAATGGTGGCCAGCGTCGTAACGTCGGGACCGCTGCTGAGGTCCTCGGCGAGCGCGATCTCGATGACCCGCCTCACGTCGGCCGGGTCAAGACCCGCGCAAAGCAATTTCTCCTCAATAGGCATTTATGCTCTTCAATCTTTTCCCTGATCAGCGCGCTGGGGATGTTCATCGGGCACGAAGCTCACCGTGAGACCGCCGGAGCCAGGGCCAGCGCCGGCCAGTTGCACCAGCAAATGCCCGAGCCACTCATCGGAGGAATCCGGGTAGTCCTCACGCCAGTGACTGCCTCTGGTCTCAGTCCTCGTAGTAGCCGAAGCCACGAGAGCCGTGGCCAGGAGATGCAGGTTGGTCGCTTCCCAGGCCTTCAGCTCGGGCTTGTCCGACCGCCGGCCGGCCAGGTCACGAAGGGACCGGGTGGCGGTGGCCAGGCCAGGTCCTGAGCGCAGGACGCCGGCGTTAGCGGTCATCAGCTGCTGGAGATCATCGGTGGTGCTCGGATCGACCAGGAACTGGGGGCGGCCATCGGGAGCCGGGATCGCCGGGGCCGGCAGGCTGGCGGTGAGGTCGGCGGCGATGTGCTCGGCGAAGACCAGCCCTTCCAGGAGCGAGTTCGACGCCAGCCGGTTGGCGCCGTGGACGCCGGTACAGGCGGTCTCACCGCAGGCGTACAGCCCCGTGATGCTGGTGCGGCCGCGCAGGTCGGTCTTGACGCCGCCGCTGGCGTAGTGAGCGGCCGGGACCACCGGGATCGGCCGCGTGACCGGGTCGATGCCGTGCTCCAGGCAACTGGCCCTGATCGTCGGGAAGCGATGGTTCCACGTCGCTTCGCCGAGATGGCGGCCGTCTAGGTAGACATGATCTGTGCCGGTCGCCAGCATCACGTTCATGATTGCCTTGGCGACGACGTCGCGCGGGGCCAGGTCGGCCAGCGGGTGGCGGCCGGTCATGAAGCGGTGACCGGCCTCATCGATCAGGAACGCGCCCTCGCCGCGCACGGCCTCGGAGATCAGCGGCTGGCGACCCCGCGCGCCCGCGCCGAGCCAGAGGACCGTCGGATGGAACTGGACGAATTCCAGGTCGGCGACCTGGGCACCGGCCCGGAGCGCGAGGGCGACGCCGTCGCCGGTGGAGACGTGCGGGTTCGTGGTGGCCGAGTAGATCTGGCCGATGCCGCCGGTGGCCAGGACGACCGCCGGGGCGTGGACCGCGCCCACACCGTCGTGCTGGCCCTCGCCGATCACATGCAGGGTCAGGCCGGCGGTGCGGCCGTCCCGGGTGAGCAGCAGGTCGATGGACATCGCGTGCTCGATTACGTCGAGGCCAGCGCCGTCCGGGCCGGCGCTGGCCTGCGCCAGGGCGAAGAGCAGCGCGCGGGAAATCTCCGCCCCGGTGGCGTCACCGCCCGCGTGCGCGATCCGGCTGCGCAAGTGACCGCCTTCCCTGGTCAGGGAGAGCGGACCATCAGGCTCGCTGTCGAATTGAGCGCCGAGCGCGATCAGGCGCCTGACGGCGTCAGGGCCGTCGGTCACCAGGGCGCGAACCGCTTCGATGTCGCAGAGACCGGCGCCGGCGATCAGGGTGTCGGCCAGATGCTGCTCGGGCGAGTCGCCCGGGCCGAGGGCAGCGGCCACGCCGCCCTGGGCCCATCTCGTCGAGCCGTCGTCGAGCACTGACTTGGTGACTAGCAGCACGTTGCGTTCTGGCATGGCACTGTGCACGTTCAGGGCGGCGGTCACCCCGGCGACGCCCGAGCCGACCACAACCACGTCGGCCTGCCGGGTCCAGCCTGGCGCGGGTGCGAGCAGTCGGCTGGCGCTGGCGCTGGCGTTAGCGTTAGGGCTGGCGCTGGCCGTCATGCCGCGCTCCGCACCGTGACCAGCGCGTTGTCGATCAGCCGTGTCTTGCCGACGGTGGCCGCGACCAGGAGCAATGCCGGACCCGTGTGGTCGGGCGTAACCGGGTCGAACGTCGAGGGATCGACGAGCTCAAGGTAGTCGATCAGCAACGGCGGATCGGCGAGCGTGGCAGCGGCGAGCTCGGCGTTGGCAGCGGCGAGCACGGCCGCCGGGCCACCGCCGCCCGGCCCGCCGGGCCCGCCCGGCCCGGCCGCAGCGCCCGCCCGCAGCGCCCGGCTCAGCGCCAGTGCGGTAATCCGGTCGGCCGGCGACAGATAGCTGTTCCGGCTCGATAGGGCGAGCCCGTCCGGTTCACGTACCGTCGTCACGGACTCGATATCTACGCTGAGGTTCAAGTCCGCCACCATTCGCCGAACGAGGAAAACCTGCTGGGCGTCCTTCTGGCCGAAGACCGCCACATCTGGCTGCACCAGATTGAAGATCTTAAGCACGACGGTCAGCACGCCTACAAAAAACCCCGGCCTGAACGCCCCTTCCAGCAGCTGACCGACCCGTCCCGGGTGCACGGTGATGGTCTGCTCCATCGGGTACATCTGCGACTCGAGCGGCGCGAAGACCACGGCCACGCCTTCGGCGGCGCAGATCTTGAGGTCCCGAGCCAGATCGCGCGGGTACCGGTCGAGGTCAGTGCCGACCCCGAACTGCAGCGGGTTTATGAAGATCGAGACCACGAGCGAGCCGCCAGGCCCGGCCAGCTCACGGCCGTGCCTGAGCAAAGCCCGGTGCCCGTCGTGCAGCGCGCCCATGGTCGGCACCAAGACGACTGGAGAGGCCAGGGCCGCCCGAGCCGCCGCGATTCCGATCTGGGTCCGGCCGACGATCGGGATCATGCGGTCGGAAACGCGGTCGGAAACGCGGTCGGTCATGCGGTCGGTCCTGAGAGCACGCCAAGCAGTCGCTCCGCGTCATCGGCGGTCAGCGTGCGCGCCGCCAGCGCCCGGTCGGCGGTCAGCCTGGCCAGCGCCAGGTAGGAGCTGAGCAGTTCGGGCGCGGCCGCCTTGATCGCGGCCACGTGCGCGGCGACCGTATCGGCATCGCCGCGGGCGACCGGGCCGGTAAGCGCGGCCGGGCCAAGCACGATCGCGTTCTCCAGCGCCGCATACAGCAACGGCGCCAGCATGGCCGCCGGGTCTTCTACGCCTGCCGTGCCGAGCATCTCGGCCGATGCGGTGACCAGGGTGATGAGATGGTTGGCGGCGCTGGCGAGTGCGGCGTGGTAGATGCCGCGCTTGTCCTCGGGAATGAAGACGGGCTCACCGCCCATCTCGACCACCAGGACCTCTGCGACCGGTCGCAGCGGCGGGGGGGCGGTGACACCGAACGAGATGCCGTTCATCCGCGCCTCGTCCTCGACCCGGCCGGTGAACGTCATCACCGGATGCATCGCCAGCGGCAGCGCACCCTTCGCCACCACCGGATCAAGGACGCCCAGTCCGTGCCGGCCGCTCGCGTGCGCGATCAGCTTGCCCTCAAGCGGGACCTCGGCTGCAGCCAGCCCGGCTACCAGCCCGGCGAGCGCGTCGTCGGGGACGGTGAGCAGCACCAGGCCAGCGCGGGTGACTACCTCCTCGGGCCGCACTACGGGCACGCCAGGCAACCTGGTGGCCACCCGCTCGATCGAGGCCTGGGACACCGCCGAGGCGGCCACGACCCGGTGCCCGGCCCGGCCAAGGGCGGCCGCCATCGCGGTCCCGGCCCGGCCGGCACCGACCACTCCGACAGCCAGTTGAGCCGGGTGCGGTGACTCGGGGCCCGGCCGGCCCGCCTCGCCCGCCTGGCCCGCCTGGCCCGGGTCAGGCACCATGACCGTGCTGTCCGTTGGAGTAGGGCAGGTTGTCATCGTCATCATCGTCGGGCGGGTCGGGCGACCGGCAGACCCGTTCGAGATAGAGCGCGGCCGCGACCAGCGCGATCGCCGCTACCGCAGTCACGGCGCTAACCAGAGCGTCGTGTTTCGGGATCGGCTTGTCGAGAGAAGCCAGCGTATAGATGCCGAACCCGGCCGCCAGCCCGCCGAAGGCGGCCGCCGCGATCGAGCTGGCCTTGGCGAGCGCAACGACTCTGGGCACGGCGACGGGATCAACCGGCTTGATTCCGGGCCGGCTCCCCGAACCCCCGCCCGGTGTCTGTCCGGCGGGACGACTCCCCGGATCCCTCCGCAGTCTCATCCGCAGGTTCCTGGCGAAGAGCACCTCGCCGAACGCGAGCAGGAGCAGCGCCGGGACAGCAGTCCACGGCAGCGGCGGGAAATTCGCGAATCCGATCGTCGCCGCCAGCCAGGCCAGCACGGCACAGCACACAGCCACCACGACGAGCGACCACGCTTTGGTCGGCTGCATCAGTCTGCGTCACTCCCGGCGTCAGAGTTCTTCAACCCAGAGAACTTCAAGCTTTGATCGTCAAGCCGGGTAACCCCGGTCTGATCGGCCCGCGCGAGCAGGTCGGCGACCGGCCCGAAGCCAACAAGCCGGGCACCGGCATCCACATCGAGCCACGGAAGCAGCACAAAGGCACGCTCGTGCGCACGCGGGTGCGGCAGGGTCAGCTCAGGGTCGCTGGTTACCTCGTCATTGCAGGCGATCAGGTCGACATCAAGGGTACGCGGGCCCCACCTCTGGTCGCGCACTCGACCGAGCGCCTGCTCGGCTTCATGACACAGCCGCAGGATCTGGGTCGCAGGGAGTTCGCTGTCGGCGAGCAGCACTGCATTGAGATAGTCCGGCTGCGGCGGTCCCCCGACGGGCGCGGTCTCGAAGACGGCCGAGACCGCGGTGACCAGCAGTCCAGGTGCGGCCGCTAGGTGGTCAAGGCCAGCCTGCAGGTTCGCCAGGCGGTCGCCCAGGTTGCAGCCGAGCGCGAGCACGATCTCGCGGCGTCCGGTCATGACACCGGAGTAAACCAGAAAGCCTTTTATGCATAAAGCATGCGCGCGTTTTCTGCCTGGACTGCCAGATCAACTCGCCCTGCGGGAACTCAACCGCCGAAGCGACCCGACCCGGCCAACCAGAGCCCGGTCAGGCCGGCACGGCCGGTCAGGGCGGCACGCCGGACACGGCGGCACCCCAGGACACGGCGGCACGTCGGAGAGGGCGGCGCTGAAAGCCGAGCGACGCGGTGGTTTTCAGCGCCGCGAGTGTCACCTCAGTCACACAGGCCCCGATAGTGCCACCAGCCACGAGCCGGTCTTCATGATCATCGCGACTGCCCGGGTGAATGCGCATATTCATCAGGAATCTCAGGGGTGAATCCGCGTATTCATCTGGCCGGGCCGGGGTGGGCGCTCCACCGCGACTCTCGACCTTCGCCACAACCGCAACACCAGCCCCAGACGTCCGACCCTCGGCACCCGGCAGTGGCACCCGGCA
>DASYAT010000245.1:0-5297 GCA_036501205.1 Streptosporangiaceae bacterium
CCGCCAGCGCCGGACTGCCGTCCGTGCTGGGCTACGCCGATTTCGGGGCGCAGAACCTCCGGTGGCACGGCCAGCAGGTGTGGGCCGCCCACGCTGGCGCCGATCGAAAGCTCCGAGGCCTTCCTGGCGGCAACCCAGGAAGAAACATCGTCCAGATTCCGGACTGATCTGACCGCCACTTGTCGATCTTCCAGGAACTCGTTCGTCGACTCAGATAACGAGGACCTCGACAACCGGAAAGCGGCACCAGACATGTCAGACGCAACGAGTACCTGGAAGATGATCCACGCCGGCCGGGCGGCCATGGCTGACACGATCGAAGACCTCACTCCGGCCCAGTGGAGCACCGACTCTCTCTGCGCCGGCTGGACGGTCGGCCGCCTCGCCGCCCACATCCTGGCCGGGGCCGAGCAGACCGGCGGCCACTTCGCGCGCGGGATGCTGACCACCGGCTTCAGGTTCAACGCCCTGATGGAACGCGACATCGACGACCGGGCCGAACTCTCGCCCAGCCAGATCGCCGACCGGATGCGCCAGCGGACCACGACCACAAACCACCCGCCGGCGCCGGTCGCAGCCATGCTCGGCGAGATCGTCGTGCACGGCGAAGACCTGCGGCGCCCGCTCGGCCTGCCCGGCTGGTCCGCCGGGGACGACGCCAGCAACGCCTGCCTGGACATGTACGTCAAGGCAGCCTTCCCGGTCGGCGGGAAGAAGCGCATCGAGGGACTGCGCCTGGTCGCGACCGACACTGGCTGGTCCCACGGCACGGGCCCCGAGGTGAAGGGCACGGCCATGTCGCTGCTCCTGGCCATGACCGGACGGGCCGCCGGCACCGATGACCTGGCCGGAGACGGCGCGCCGACCATGAGCGGCCGGCTGAAAGGCTAAGGTCAGCCGACCTGCTGAACATCGAACGCGACGATGGCGCCGCCTTGCACCGTGTAGGTGCCCTGGTAGGTAATCACGGACCCGTCGGTCTGCTCCGCCTGAAGCTTGGCGCTCACGACGGCGCCGTCCACAGAAAGAATCTGCAGCACGTCATTCGCCGTGGTGCGATAACCGTCCTCGAAGTCGGCCAGGCTGGGTGGCCCGGCGTTGTCGCCACCAAGCTGCCAGGCCCGCAGGTAGTCCCCCGCGTTAATCGCCGAGAAGTAAGCCTCGACAACGAACGCCGGGTCGACCGGCGGAGCGGTCGGGCTTGGCGTCGGGCTGGGACTAGTCACCGGACTTGGACTGACAACCGGACCCGGGCTGGTCACCGGATTCGTCACGGGACTGGCGGGCGCCGAGGTCGTGGGCGACGGGCTCGCCACCCTGCGACTGGCCGGCACCGTCCGCCGCACCGCCGGCTTCGACGCCTTCGGGCTCGATGACCGTGTCCGCTGCGGCGCGACCGGCGATCGCAGCGGCACCGTGATCGGCGATGATCGCGGCGGGACCAGCGCGGCCGGGTCGGCCGCGCCTCCGAAAACCACCGAAGGCCAGCCAAACTGCCATCCAGCCACCGCCCCGCCGCCGAGAACGACCGCCAGGCTCACCGCGATACCCAGCGCCCGCCGCCGGACTGGCGGACGCCTGAACTCGTCGTCGACCGCATCGAGGTCGGGCAGCGGATCAAGCCGGAACCCAGGTCGCGAAGCGCTCATGCGTCGCGGCGGGTCCGGCTCCGGCTCCCAGCCGGGCGGCACGGCCCGCAAGTCCGCGTCCTCGGCGTTTGATTCCTCAATCGGCCAGCCGCAGGCGCGGCAGTACCGCGAGACGATGTTGTTTAACTGCTCGCAAACCGGACATTGAGCATGTGTTACCAAAGCTGTCCCCGACCAACCATCTTCCAAGCCCCTGAGCTTCGAGGATACGTTCGGTGAGACCATTAGGCAAAGCTAAGCGCGCTAATGGCGAGCCATTACCGACTTAAACCCCTTTTTAGGAAGAAAATTTGGTGGGGGTTTGTATCCACCCAGCACCAGGAGTCACCGGCGTGACAAACTCGCCGGAACGGGCCGCGCGGCTGACCCGCACGCCTGAGGCCGGTCATAGCCGAGACCGCGAGGTGAGCATCGATGAAGTTCGAGGTCGTCGCGTTCGACGTGTTCGGCACGCTGGTCGACTGGCGGTCGAGCATCGCGACCGAACTCAGCCGGGTCGGAACCCGGGCCGGCCTGCAGGCCGACTGGCCGGTCGTGGCCGACGCCTGGCGAGCCCGTTACCGGCCAGCTCTCGAACAGGTGCTGCTCGGCGACCGGCCGTTCCAGACGCTCGACGTGCTGCACGCGGCCATGCTCGAAGACGTCATTGCCGCCCACGGCCTGCAATCGCTGGGACCCGATGACCGGGCCGACCTGGTGCTCGCCTGGCACCGCCTGAATCCCTGGCCAGACTCGGTGCCAGGACTCGCCGCAATGCGCCGGCGCTACATCCTCACGCCGTTGTCGAACGGCGGCGTCGGCCTGCTGACCAGGCTGGCCAAGTCGGCCGGACTGCCGTTCGACTGCATTCTGTCGGCCGAGCTGGCCGGCACTTACAAGCCGGATCCGCGGGTCTATCACCTCCCCTGCGGCTACTTCGGCCTGCGACCCGACCAGGTGCTCATGGTTGCCTGCCATCCCAGCGACCTGGCCGGGGCCAAGCAGGCCGGCCTGCGGACGGCGTACGTGCCCAGGCCCTTGGAATGGGGACCGGCCGACGGCCCTGGTGCGAGTGGCCGGCCACAGGCGGGTTCGGCTCCGCCGCCGCCACCGGACGTGGATTTCGCCGCGAGCGACCTGATCGAGCTGGCCGAAATGATTAATCAGGCCTGACGTCTGAGCTCGACGGCCGGAGCTGGGCGAAATGGCCGATTGGTTAGCTGTGACAACCTCTTGGCGATTTCGCAGCAAGATCCCAGTGTTCGGCGGGCGTTCTCTCAGCCGTTGTCCCGCACGCTCTCCACTAACCGATGCGGGCGGCGGGGGTCGCCGCTCGAGCAGAAACAGGGGGCAAAATGTTCCGCATCTCGTCATCGCCATTCAGGTTAAGAGCACCAGCCGCAAGGATGGTCGCCGGAGCCGGTGTGGCCATCGCCTGCCTAGCCGCCCTAATTACGGGGGTCGCGGCGTCGGCAGCGCCAACCGGTCCGTCCACAGCTGGCAGAGTCTCGGCACCCAAGACAACAGCCGCCGCCAAGCTCGACCACCAGCTGTGTTACAGCGCGTCCGGCAAGATCAAGGTCCCGAACAACATCGAACTGTTCAACCAGTTCGCGCCCAAGGGCTTCCGGATCAAGGTCGGCAGGATCGTCGCGCACTGCAACCCGGTAGAGAAGATCCTGCCGACCGGCGCGAAGTTCCCGATCACCAACCCAGCCGCGCACCTGCTGTGCCTGACCATCTCCGCCGCCACGCAGGCCACGCACCAGGTCATCGTCACTAATCAGTTCGGCGCCGACGGCCTGATCACCGGCCAGCCGAACCTGCTCTGCCTGCCGTCCTGGAAGAGCCTGAAAGGCCCGCCGCATCAGAAGAAGCCGCAGCCGCCCGGCCTCAGCCACTTCACCTGCTATCCGGTGACGCTAGCTCCGGGAGCCACCGGCTACCCGAACGTCCCGGCGTTCGTCGGGCTGCTAGACGAGTTTGTCAAGAAGCCCCAGCGCGCCAAGGTGTCCGCTATCCCGAACGAGCTGTGCCTGCCCACCAAGAAGGTGATCGGCAAGAAGGTCACCCCGGCCGTGAACCCGCGCCTGCACCTGCTGTGCTTCCCGGTCTCGCAGACGCCGATCATCAAGAAGGTCTGGGACCAGAACCAGTTCGGCACCCAGGTGATCACGATCGGCAAGACCACGAACCTGTGCCTGCCGTCGCTGAAGCAGGTCATCGTGCCAGTCGATCACCAACTCTGCTACACCGCCGCCGGCCAGTACAAGATCCCGTCGAACATCGAGCTGTTCAACCAGTTCAGCCCGAAGGGTTTCAAGCCCAAGGTCGGCCCGGTCGCCATCCACTGCAACCCCGTAGTCAAGATTCTGCCGACCGGCCTGGCCTTCGGTGTCACTAACCCGGCGGCGCACTTGCTGTGCTTCGGGATGAGCACCGCGCAACAGCCCACGCCAGAAGTCGTGGTCACTAACCAGTTCGGCTCGGGGACGCTGATTCCCGGTCAGCCGAACCTGCTGTGCCTGCCGTCCTGGAAGAGCCTGACCGGCCCGCCCAAGCAAAGCGCTCCGCAACCGCCTGGGCTGAGCCACTTCACCTGCTACCCAGTGCAGGAGGTAGCGGGAACCTCCGGCTACAAGCCGCCGCCCGGAATCCAGCTGAAGGACGAATTCGCTAAGAAGCCGGTGACCGTCCGGATCTCCCCCGTTCCGCAGGAACTCTGCCTGCCCACCAAGAAGATAGTCGGCAAGACAACGTCACCGATCGTCAACGCGATCACTCACTTGCTGTGCTTCCCCGTCACCAAGACGCCGATCATCTCGCCTATCTGGGACCAGAACCAGTTCGGCACCGCCAAGCTGGCCGTCCAGGCCACCAAGTGGCTCTGCGTCCCGTCCACCAAGAAAGTAGTCACCAAGCCATAGCGACGACTAGCTGAAGGGCGTTGGCTGCCCGGCCTCCGGCCGGGCAGCCAACGCGCGCTCATTTCAGCAGCGTGTAAATGTCGGTCCGCAGCTTCGCCGGATCGTCGTTCCAGTCGCCGTAGACTTCCCAGCTCACCCCGGCCCGCCGCCGGCCGTTATCCGCGCACCACCGGTCCAGGGCCGCATAGCCCGACGCCATCTGGGAGTATTCGCCGAAGTAGGCGACCGTCGCCACCGCACCGGCCGGGGTAGCCGTTCGCCGCACTTCGCCCGTCTCGGCATACTCGGGGCCAATCTCCACGCCGGCCTCGATGGCGAACTCACCGTCGGTCACGGGGTAATAGACGACGACGTTATGGCCGAATTCCACCCCCTGCGCACGAATGACCGGCCAGACCAGGTCAAGCAGCCGCCTGATATCAGCGCTGAGCCGCTGCTTACTGGTCGTAGCCCGCACCGCCGCGATCGAGCGCGGACTGGCCTGCTCCAACTGCACCGTGTACGTCACGCGCCGCACCGTACCAGCATCAGCTAACCGCGAGCCGAACGATCAGCCGCATGGTGTGACCGCGGCTGGCAAACCGCCCGCCGTCGGGTTCACCGGTCACCACCTCGAAGATCACGTCATCGCCGTCCCGATACCCTCATCCCCGGCCCGAACAGCTAGTTCGTGATCGTGATGCTGCCCGAGGTGTCGGTCACGATGAGCACGTGGGAGGACGCAGGACTGGTCGGCACCCTG
>DASYAT010000246.1:0-3453 GCA_036501205.1 Streptosporangiaceae bacterium
CGGTACTACAGCAGAACCGCTCTGCTGTAGTACCGTCCCGGGAAGCAACTACAGTAAAACGCCCCTACTGTAGCCCAGACTGCATTAGAACCTCTCTACTGTAGTTCCTTCCTAGGAAGCAACTACAGTAGAGGGGATCTACTGCAGCTGATGACTGCCGGCCGCAAGGTAATCGTGATCGTCTAGGAGGACAGGCGCCTGGCCGGCGGTGCGGCGGGCGTGGTTGTTCGGGGTGGTCGCTCGCGGGTTACTCGACGCCCGGCGGGCCTGGGTCACGAACTGCGGCGGCGGTACTAGCCGACCACTTCACGACAAGGTTGCAGCGAAACCGTTCATTTCCGGCTGGTGCGGGTAGCTCGCGGCGAACGTGACCTCACGGTCTGTCGCGCGAAAGGTACCTCATCAATGGTGACGCAGTTCGGGGCGCACGTGGGCGCACTCAACGTGCTGAGTTCGACATCGCTGCTCACGAGCCTCGGTGCGCTCGGGATCTTCCTGGTGCTGTTCGCCGAGACCGGATTGCTGGTCGGGTTCTTCCTGCCAGGCGACTCGCTGCTGTTCACCGCCGGCCTGCTGTGCACCGCGACGGCCGGGCACCGGAGCCATCTGTCGCTGCCGGTCGTGATCGTCGCCGCCATTGGCGGGGCTCTGCTCGGCGCGCAGACCGGCTTCTATATCGGGCGCTCCGGCGGCAGGCGGCTGCTTGAGCGCCGCAGCAGCGGCCGTCTGCACGCTGGCGCGGAACGCGCCGAGCACCTGCTGGCCCGGTACGGCTACGGCAAGGCGATCGTGCTGGCCCGGTTCATCCCGGTTGTGCGGACCGTGCTCAACCCGGTGGCCGGAGCGCTGAATGTGCCGACCCGAAGCTTCACGATCTGGCAGGCGACCGGTGGCGTCGTCTGGTCAGCGGGTATCACGCTGGCCGGCTACGGGCTCGGCTCGACGATCCCCGGCATCGATAGCTATCTGCTGCCCGCCATCGCCGTCGTGGTCCTCGTCTCGCTGATCCCGATCGGCATCGAGTTGATCCGCGCGCGCCGCGCAGCCCGCCGCCAGCACACCGGCCAATCCGCCCACGCCGGCGACACCGACCACGCCGGCGACGCCACCGGGCCTCCCGCGACTCCCCCGCCTGCCGCCCCCGCTCAGGCGTCCGCACCAGGAAGAAGCCATGGAACCAGACGCTGACCACGAAACCGACGCTGACCACAAACCGGACCCTGACGACGAAGACGTACTCTCCCGGCTGGACGCCCTGATCGAGCCCACCGCCGAACCCGAAAACGCGGTCCTCGCCGACAACGCAAAGCTGGTCCGCTGGGCCGGACCGATGTTCGCCCTGTTCGCGGTGGCCTTGCTGCCGTGGATCGTCTACATCGCGCTCACGCTTCCGGCCAGGCAGTTGTCCCCGAACTATGACATCGCCTGGACCGGATTCGACATCATGCTGCTCACGGCGCTCGCCAGCACCGCCTACTTCGCGCTGCGCCGGTCGCGGTACCTGTCCACGGCGGCGGTCGCCAGCGCCGTGCTGCTCACGGCCGATGCCTGGTTCGACGTCATGACGACCCCTGGGAACGAACGGCTCGAGTCGATCCTGCTCTGCTTTCTCGTCGAGTTGCCGCTGGCTGGCCTGTGCCTGTGGCTCAGTCATCACACGCTGCAGATCAGCGAACGCCGGATCGTACTGCTGAAGGGCCTCGCAGGCAGGCCGGCCAGGGAAAGGGTCGGCGCCCGATGAATCAGCACCCGATGACTCAGGACTCGATGACCAAGCGCGTCGCCATCGTCGCCAACCCGACCAAGCATGGCTACGACGACAAGTTCAAGGCAGCCGTCAACGAGGCCGTGGCTGAGCACGGCTGGGCCGAGCCGATGTGGCTGGAGACAGCGGTCGCTGACCCTGGGACTGGGCAGGCCAAGCAGGCCGTGGCGGACGGCGCTGATCTTGTCATAGCGTGCGGAGGCGACGGCACGGTCACCGCCTGCGCGGAAGGAGTGGCCGGCACCGGGGTGGCGCTCGGGATCATTCCCAACGGCACCGGCAACCTGCTCGCACGGAACCTCGGCGTCCCGTCCAACCCGCAGGCCGCCATCGACGTGGCGCTGACCGGCGAGGTCAGACGGATTGATGCCGGCACCGCCAACGGCCGCATGTTCGTCGTCATGGCCGGGCTCGGCCTCGACGCCAGGATGATCATGGACACCAGCGAGCCGCTCAAGAAGAGGCTTGGCTGGGCCGCCTACGCGATCTCGGTGCTCAGGCATCTCGGCGACAAGCCGGTGCGGATCCGCCTGACTGCCGACGGCGGCCCGGCCAGGAACACGCTGGCCAGTACGGTCATCGTCGGCAACGTGGGCTGGCTGCGCGGCGGGATACCGCTGCTGCCGGACGCAGAGCCGGACGACGGCAAACTCGACGCTGCCGTCATCTCGGCCCGGGGATGGGGTAACTGGATCACGCTCGCCGCGAAGGTGATGCTGCGGCAGCGGGTCTGCACCCACCTTCGCCGGGTCACGTTCAGCGAACTGCTGATCGAGGCTCGCCGGGCCCAGCCGTGGGAGGCCGACGGCGAGCCGATCGGGCGAACCAGGCGACTCGTCATCACCGCACAGCCCGGCGCGCTGACGCTGATGGTGCCCGCCCTCGCCAGCACGCCGGATGACCTGGCCCCGGAAGACCCGGCGGCCGACTCGGTAGCCGTTGTTTAGCCTCGAATCGGCATCCGGACCTGCGGACCGGGTTAGTCAGATCCCTGGCAAACGGCGCTCACTTCAGCAAACAGGTTCCGTCCGGGAGATGGGTATTGGAGACCAGTGAGACCGGCCCGCACCCGAAGAAGTCGTCGTGCAGTTGCTGGGTCGCGTGCCGCTGAGCCAGCGCAGGGGTAGCGCCTTCGCCCGCGTCTATGGCGCCCACCGTTCTGGGCCCGGCAGCAGCATGGGCCATGACCAGCGGCCGGGCCGCAGGCGAGGCCAAGGCGGCGGTCCCGCCGGCGAACGAGATGGCCGCAACGAGAGCAGTTGCTTGGTCGGGTGGTTGATCGTGATGGTTCCGTTGCTGAACTTGAGCACCGACATCGTGTGGCTGCGATTCTCGACATCGATGGCGTGGCCGGTGATCGGGCCGGACAGGATGGCGTCGTCGGGGGAGTTTCCGACGTTCACGATCTGGAGGTGCTCGGTGGCGGCGGCGCGCGGCGCAGCCGATGCGGCCAGCATGCTGGTGCCTGCGATCGCACCGGCGACGGCGACGGTGCTGGCCGTGGCGATCAGCAGGTTACGGCGGCTTCGCGCTGACCCTGGCTTTCCAGCCTTATGCCTGCCACAACGCCTCGTCTTACCTCTCGATAGCGCCGGACTATAGAAGCCGCCGTGCCGGGCGGGATCGCCGCGAGCTGGTACCAATTCGCGCTCGACCTCTGGAACCGTGACCCTAACGACGACTTCACC
>DASYAT010000247.1:0-2144 GCA_036501205.1 Streptosporangiaceae bacterium
TTGCCGTCGCCGCCCAGGGCTCGGCGCACCTCGCGTTCGATCAGGCAGAACACCAGCAGTGCCAGGCAGATCACCTGGATCAGCGCGGCGACGCGGCTGTTTTTCTGGACGAAGATCGGGGTGACCGCGAGGGGGCCTTTGAAATCGCTGTAGCGGCGTTCGACGCCTGATTGGCCCTTGTAGTCCAGCAGGATCTGCTCGGCGGTGCGCGCCTGGCAGCCGGGGGCCGGGCACGGGGCGAGCAGGGCGTACCAGCCGTCGGCGGCTGCCTCGGCGGCCAGGGCTTCGGTATCGAACCACCAGGTGAAGGTGGGTTTGCCGGTGTCGGGGCGGGTGCCGGTGGTGGTGTGCAGCACCTTGGCCACGCGCCGGGTCCGCGCGATGACCCCGGCCCGGGCGCAGATCTTCTCGGCGGTGTTGTAGTAGCGGCCGCCGGCCCCGGCGGCCAGCTTGTCCAGCTCGGCGGCGGCCTTGGCCAGGCGCTTGTCGCGGGCCTGTTGTTGGCCTGCGGCGTTGCCGGTGGAGTGCACCAGGATCCGGCGCAGCGTGACCGGGGTGTCCTTCTTGCGCGGCCCGGCCAGGGTGACGGTGTCCTCCAGGACCCGGTAGAGGTCGCGCCGGTCGGCGGGGATGTTCTCGGCGCGTACCGGGACGTGCTCGACCACCCTGGCTTCGCCCAGGTCGAGCCCGGCATAGAAGCCGTCGGCGACGCGGGCGGCCGGCAGCGGGGCGGTGAACTCCACCCCCGCGGCGCACAGCGCGGTCACGTTCGCCCAGGACACCAGCTTGCAGTCGGCGACCATCAGGAACCTGCGCGGCCCGGCGATCCTCTTCAGGGCCTTCATCGTGTCCACGACCTGCGAGACCTCGGCCGCGCCGCCGTCGAACACCTTGGAGAACACCGGGATCCCGCCGTCTGCGCTCATCCCCAGCCCGGCCTGGACCTGCTTGAGATCGAACCGGCGGTCCTTCGGGTGGCCGTGCTTGATCTGCGGGAACGCCGGGTCCTGGTCCTCGGCCGGGTAGGCGCCGAACACGGACATGCTGGTCATATCCCAATGGATCTTCGCCACGTCGATCCCGAACTCGCCGATCGCGGTGGCGGCCACAGCGCCGGATACCGCATCGAGCCGCGGCGCGATCGCGTCCAACGCCCTGGCCAGCCGGTCGTCGTTGAGCAGATCGGCCTCGACGCCGAACGTCTCTTCCACCGCCCACGCCGACGCCCAGTCCCCGACCCGCTGCAACGGCATCGGGCTGCTCAGGCGGTTCGCGATCAGCACCTCGATCACCTGGCCGTGCGTGAGATCGGCGTCGCTGCGCACGGGACACTGCCCATCGACGATCCCGGCCACATCCAGCCGGCGCAGGATCTCCGCCGCCGCCGGCAAACCGCCCAACCGCTTCCTCACCTCGGCCTCGACCACCGCATTCATGACCGGACGCACCGTCCGCGCCCTCGGCGACCTCGAATTCGACTTCGACACACCCAGCCAACGACCACGATCTCGCAGCAGACACGGCCCCAAACCGAGTCCAGCCGAAATCAGGACATACGAACTACGCGGCTAGCGCGCCGCGGCGCGTCACTGCACATGGTGGATCGACAGGCTGGCCATGGCGACGTGGCCTTGGGCTTCGCGGGTGCAACAGTGGATCAGGTCGTGTTGAGAGTCCTCGGGACAGGCCCGGAATGGCACGGTCGCTCGTCTATCAGGCTGCCTTTCGAGACAGCAGCACGAATACGGGTCCTCGATTACGGACCATAACGGGACGGTCGCGCTCACAAAGGCGGGCTTAAAGACCGACTCCCTACGGCCAGCCCGGTGTGGCCTGCTGTTTTGTAGGATTCGCTGGGTGTTCAAGCACGAAGTGGCGACAGCCTGGGCGTCATCGCAATCCCGATGTTCACGCCGAGCGACGACTCGGCACGTCTCGGCACGGGAAGGCACACCCCACTCGTAATGTTTTATTAAATGTCATGATAAAACGGACACAACGATACCCGGCTTACAGACCGGCTCGCCGCCTACATCGCAGGTCAGCGCTATTCTTAAGCGCTAACCCGCGTTAACGGTTCGCTGATCGACTACCGTAAGTGATGTCTTGGTCGCCACCTTTCGATCGGGGCTCCACGTGGCCGT
>DASYAT010000248.1:0-12889 GCA_036501205.1 Streptosporangiaceae bacterium
GGCGATGGCCGGCCAGTACGGCTGCGCGCCCTGGATCGCGCCGATGCTGATGTCCCCCGTGTAGCTGGGCGCCGATACGAACTGCCAGCTCGCCTGCCGGTTGTTCCAGTGGTTCGGGTACATGTTGCCGACGGGCTGCCCGCCCAGCACGAAGTTGTTCAGCGACCCCTGAGCGAGGTCAACATGGTACGGGTCGTCCTTGCACCACGCGTTGCCGTCATCGCAGCTGTCGCCCACGATGAAGTCGAGCGTGGCGCCGTTGTACTGATCGGCAACCCAGGACCCGTTCCGGCAGAACGGCTCGTTCGGCGCACCGTCGTTTGTCCCAGTGCAGAAGTTGCCGATGGTGACCTGCACCCAGCGGCCGCAGTTCAGCCCGTTGTCGAACATTCCGAGCTCGCTGGCGTTGGCGGCCGAGATCGGCCGGGGCAGGTTCGTGTAGTTGTCCGGCGAGTTCTGCACGTTCAGGGCCAGGAAATTCTGGGAGTCCAGTGCCGATTGCGGCAGCCCGCAGCCGCCGTACGGCGACCCGAGCCCAGTAAACCAGGTGGCGTTCCCGGTCACCGCAGACGGCGTCCCGCCCGGAACTATCGCGTACGCGGGCAACTGAGCCAGCACCACCGCCGTGCATGCCGCGACTAGAACGGCCGCCGTCCGCCACCTGCGCATCTTCCACCTCCGCGAGCCGAGGATTGCCCTCTCCGGCTACAGTGCGTCCGCACGCCAGCCCCAACTACCCGCAGCCGGCGACCACGACTCTCGCCGCAGGTCAGGGCGCTATCGGGAAGTTGCGAACGTGAAAGTTTCCGATTACCAAGGCAGCGGGCAGCTCGCATCGAGGTAAGCGCCGGTGGTCCGAAAGGTTTCCTGGCCAGCGAGCACAACGGCAACTGGGCCAAGGCGGTTCAGGTCCCGGCCTGCTTCAGCTGGGCATGGCCGTGGGCGGAGCCGCGGTCGCATCGGTGTCGTGCGACCGGTGAACGCGGGGGTCAGGTCCAGACTGCCCGCTTCTAGGCTGTCGGGAAGCAAGGAAGCAAGGAGAGGCGGGACGCCCGTGACCGAACAGCAGGCGCAACCACAGATCCAGCCAGCCAGCGCTGGCGGGCCGAACCCAGATCGCATTCCGGCTCTGCCGACCCAGAGCCGCGAGGACACCGATGCCGGCTGGGGCGAGTCGCCTGATCTGGACGACACCGAGCGGCTGACCAGTGAGCGCCCGCCGCACTGGGAATGAGACGCGGATCAAACAGGGCCGTGCAGGCAAGGGCGGCCGATCAGATGCGCCAGAACGCCTGCTCGGCGGCGGTGAAGCAGGCTAGCGGTGCGCGCAGGATGCCGGCTCCGATCTGACCGCCGTTCTTGCCCGCCAGTCCCCCGTCGATCACCGGGGTGATCTGAGTCTTCGTCACCTTGAACACGTCAATGCCGACCGGCGTGCCGCGGAAGCCGAAATACGGGATCAGGAAGTCCGGGTGCTCGGCCACCGTGATGTCGTACATCGATGCGTTCATCCGGACCATCTCCTGCGCCGACCCGCCCTGATAGGCCTGCAGCCCGAACGCGGCCGCCTGGGCGAACCCGCCGAGGCCGACGGTCTCGGTGATATGGCTCTCGCCGCCGATCCACTCCACGTCATCGTCGGTGAACCCGTCGAACAGCTTGCACGAGACTTCTGGCAGCGGCCCGGTGAACCATTCGTCCCCCAGCCCGCTGACCCTGATCGCGAAGTTCCGGCAGCTGATCGTCATCGCGGTGACCACGCTCGACTCCGGCACGTCCCTGGCGGCGTCCGCCATCGCCTTGGCCGCCGCCATCGACAGCCGCAGGAACGAGTAGTCGCTCGCGAACAGGAACGCCAGCGCCTCCAGAGCGGGCTCCTTGCCCCGGCTGACGGCGTAGTCGATGAAATGAGGAGTGAGCTCCCGGGCAAAGAGGGTGGTCGCGGCCGTGTTGCGGCTGTGCAGCTCGTCGCCCATCCGCAGCGCCCGGCCGATCAGGGGCTTGAGCGCGATCCCGCCCGAGGCCCGGATCACGTCGCCGAGCACGGGCGCGAGCCCGTCGCGCAGGAAGTCAAGACCCTGCCGCACCTCGTCGTTGTAGGAGCCGTAGTTCAGCCGGTACCGCGACTCCCCTTCATAGAAGTTGCAGTACGCCCGGTTCCCGCGGGCAGTGTTCTCCACCACGAACACCGGCATCGACGCCGTGTAGATTCCCGCCACCGACCCGACGCAGCCATGATCATGGGTCGCCGCCAGCGTGATCTGGCCGTCGCGAAGCTTGGCGTCGGCATCGGCCTGGTCGCTGGCCAGGCCCTCGTACAGCGCTCCGTAGATGACCGCGTTGCGCTGGCCGCCGTAGTACTCGTCCCAGGGCATCGGCGGACCCGAGGTGAGGATCGTCGAGCTGGTCATGCCGGGCACGACCGCCCCGGCCGGCTGCACGTCGACCAGCACCGGCTCGGCCCCGGTCATCCGGCCGACCGCCTCGGCATTAGCCGCCACCCTGTCCACCTGCTTCACCAGAGCCGCAGGTACTTGGCCTGCTCCCACTCGGTGACGACGGTGTTGTATTCCTGCCATTCGGCCCGCTTGTATTCGGCGTAGGAGTCGTGCAACTCGGCTCCGAGCACGCCCCGCACGAACTCGCTGTTCTCGAACGCGGCTATCGCCTCACCCAGCGTCCACGGCAGCCGCCGGGTGCCCTGAGCGGCCAGGTCTTTCTCACTCACCTTGTAGGTGTCGATGTTCACGGGGTCGCCCGGCTTGAGCTGCCGCTTGATCCCGTCCAGGCCGGCCGCGAGCACGAGCGCAGTGGCCAGGTAGAAGTTGACCGCGCTGTCGGCCGTCCTGACTTCCAGGCAGCGCCGGTTCATCGGCAGCCGGCACATCAGCGTCCGGTTGTTGAAGCCCCAGGCCTGGAAGACCGGCGCCCACGAGATCTCCTGCATCAGCCCGCGCGGCATCAGCCGCTTGTACGAGTTCACCGTCGGCGACAGCACGGCCATCAGCGCGTCGGCGTGAGCCAGGACTCCGCCGGTAAACAGGTACGCGGTCTCGCCGTAAGCGGCGTCGTGCGGCACTTCCGCGAAACTGGTCCCGGTCACCCCGCCGTCAAACAGGTTCCGTCCCGTCTCGACATCCGCCAGGCTGACGTTCAGATGGGCGCCCGAGCCAAACGACGTCTGGAACGGCTTGGGCATGAAAGACGCGAAGCAGCCGAGCGTGCGGGCGACATGCTTGGCCATTAGCCGGAAGACAAGCATCCGGTCGGCCATCTGCAGTGCGTTGGTGTAGCCGAAGTCGAACTCGTACTGGCCGACCCCGCCTTCGTGGTCGAACGAGTACACATCCCAGCCAAGCTCGTTGATGTAGCCGACCATCGGCTCGAGGAAGCTGTCGGCCAGCACCGTGGTCTCCAGGTCATAGCCCCTGGTCGGTTCGTTGTGCAGGTCCTCCGGCACCCACGGCACGACGCCCTTGTCGGTGTCGCGCAGCACGTAGAGCTCGGGCTCGACGCCCATGTTCATGACGAAGCCGGCCTGCGCGGCCAGATCCATCTGGTTCTGCAGGATCCGGCGGAAGTCGTGGGTGTACGGCTCGCCGTGAAAGTACAGATTCGCGGGCGCGATCGCGTAGCGGCGGTCCCACGGCAGCACGGTGACCTCGTCCAGGTCGGGAATGGAGACGCACTCGTCTTCGTTCGGCCCGAGCTCGCCCATGCCTTCGAGCGCGCCGACGGTGTACAGCTCCGAGCCGGCGGCGGCGTCCGCGAGGTGCGCGATCGGCACGCACTTGGCCTTCGGGACCCCGTGGACGTCGGTGTAGGCGCCGAAAAAGTACTTCACGCCCTCACTCATCAGCCGCTGCCTGAGTTCGTCAGTGTTCGCCACTACCGCTCCTTATCCGCTCACGGCCTGGTAGCCGAGCAACTTTCCGTCCCCGACGGTGACGAGCACTCCGCGGAGCACGCCTTCGCCGTACTCCGAGCCCACGTTGATGGCCGTCGTGCGGCCGATCTTGACCGAGCCGCCCGACTCGTGGATGTGGCCGTGCAGCGACAGCAGCGGCTGAACCTCCTCGATCGACTCGCGCACCGAAGTCGAGCCGACCGGCGCGGTGACGACGGCGCCGGCCGCGGTCTTCACCTTGAGGTCCTGGCCGAGCAGCGGAGCGGTGTCCAGGCGCGAGTTGTACGGCGGCACGTGGATGTTGAAGATGGCGGTCTGCGGATTGTCGAGCCGGTCGGTCATCGCGCGCAGGTGGGCCTTGATCTGGTCCTCTGAGTACTCCCGGTGCGTGTCCCACGGGGTGACGTTGGTGTAGCCGGTGCTCAGCATCTGCATGCCCGGCGCGATCTCGGTGATCTCGCCTTCCACGAAGACCACCCGGCCCTCGCCGTGCTCCAGCAGCACCTCGTCGACCGAGGCCGGGTCGTCGTTGCCGGGCGCGTTGTAGATGATCACGGGGCTGTCTTCGAGCTTGGTCTTGGCGTACTCCAGCCAGCGCTGGACGGTCCGGCGCATCACCCGGTCGAAGAGCTGCTCGACCTGCGCCGGCTGATCGACGTAGTGCTGGTACTCATCGGGATCCATCCGCTCGGTGTACAGGCCGCTGTTGGCCGCCTTACGCTCGAAATCCTCGACGCTCGACTCATCGAGCCGTTCTGGCTGGCCGTGGAACTCGGCCTGGTACTTTCCGCCGCCGGCCCGCACGACCGGAACCACGATCTTGGCGCTGATGTCCCCTCCGAGCAGCAGCACGTCGGCGCCGTAGAACTTGGCCGCCGCCACGAACTTCTTGAAGCACACCTCGGAGCCGTGCAGGTCGGAGGCGAAGAAGATGGTGCGCTGGCCCTCGCTGCGGGACGGTGCTTTCTTGCGGCGTAGCGGGCTCATCAGTAGGTGGCCTCCTTCTCGTCCACGTCCTGCCACCACTGCTTGCGCTCGCCGACCTTGTCCCGCATGCGCCAGGTCAGGGATTTCGGCTCGGCGTCGATCGCGGCCAGCAGCCGGTCGACCCGCTCGGTGACGTGGTCGTGCCGCTCCCCCGTCAGCTCCGCGACCCGGCGCAGGTTCCTGGTGGCGGTGTGATGGAAACCCCAGTCCCTGGCGAACAGGCCGGTGATGTGCCCGGCGTCGATGACCTCGGTGTCGCCCGCCGAGCCGATGTCGTGGGTGGCCAGGATCACGCCGAGGTCCATCACGTCGGTCGTGGTCAGCTCGACGATCTGCAGCTTGGCCAGCAGCAGCTCCTCGATCGGCAGCGTCACCTGGTGCAGGTGCAGCCGCGACTTGACCTCGACCGGGTGGCAGAAGTTCAGCCGCTCGACGAACACGTCAAGCTCGGCACCGCCGTCCGGATGCTTGAAGCAGTACCTGGTGCCCTCCATCGCGATCAGCAGGTCGCGGTCGGTGACGTAGCCGAGCGACTCCAGGTACCGGCGCATCGGCTTGCGCTGCTTCTCCGGCACCAGCAGGTCAATGTCCTTAACGGGCCGGTCCAGGGCATCCATCAGCGGTCCCGGCGCCGCGCAGTGCAGCCTGATCCCGGCCGAGCCGAGCACCCGGAGCGTGACCCCGGCTTTCTCCGCCCCGGCAACGATTCCGGCTGCCTGCGCTGTTATCTCATCCCAGGCTGTGCTGTTCGGTCCGGAGGTCATTCGATCGGGATCTGCTGGAAGGCCAGCGCGATATTGATGCCGCGCCGCTTGCGGTACGCCTTGATCCACAGGTACCAGGCGGTGCCGCCCACGACCGCGCCGAGGGTGATCCAGAACTCGACTGGCATCTTGGACGGCTTGAACAGCGGCCCGGCCGCGATCGGGTCCTCCCAGAGCAGCCAGATCATGACCGCCATGAACACCGCCGAGATCGCCCCGGCAGCCGGCATGACCGGGATGCCGGCCAGCTTGAAGTTCTTCGCGGGCGAGGACTCATAGAGCTGGCTCCGGCGCAACGGGAACACCACGGCACTGACCATCACGGTGCCCCAGACGACGAGCAGCACCTCGATGAACGTGAGGAACGCGACCGCCTTGAACGCGATCAGCCACATGAACACGATCGCCCCGGCGGTGGACACTCCGATCGCGACGACCGGCGTGTGCAGCGTCTCGCTGACGAACCCGAGCTTGTCCGGCGCCACCCGGTCGAACGACCAGGCGATCATGCTGCGGGTGGTGTAGGCCATCTCGGCCGGGATCCAGAACCAGATCCAGGCAGCGAACGTGGCCAGGATGATCACCGAGAGGAACACGTTGTGGCCGACGATGCCGGCCAGCATCGCGAACCACGGCAAGGTCGGCGTGGTCTGGGCCGCGTTCCCGGTGAGGCTGTTGTACGCGATCGCGCCCTGGAACGTGCTGCCGAAGTCCTTGTTCGACAGCAGCGCGAACAAGGCGATCACGATGCCGGTCGCGATCACGGCGCCGAGCATGCCGAAGAGTTGCGTCCGCCTGGCCTTCTTGACCTCGCCGCCGATGCCGACCGACTGGACCGCGCCGAGCAGCGGCAGCAGCGGCCAGATGATGAACTTCCAGCTCGCCGAGAAGCTCGTGCCGCCGGCTACGAAGCCCTTCTTCGTCGCGGACGCGATGACCTGCTGGTAGTGCAGCCCGGTGTAGGTGGTCAGGTTCGCCGAGAAACTGCTCCGGCTGCCGAACAGCATGACCCCGGCGACGACGGCTAGGCCCACCACTGCGATCACGAACAAAATGCGCTGGAACGTGAAGTAGCGCCGGGTGCCGGAGGCCAGCAGCGCGCCCGCGACGACGATGATCAGCGTGCCGATCCAGAACACCCCGGCGGGCTGGGCGACGTCCTGCCCCCAGTGAAGCATCGTGTTGTTGAACGACACCTGCCCGACCGTGGTGAAGAAGGACGAGAGCCCGACCTGGACGATCAGCCCGGCTGCCAGCGCGGCGTAGTACAGCAGGATGATCGTCTCGATCACCGACATCACGAACGCGACGCCGGGGTTGATCGTGCGGGACAGGAACACGTACACCCCGCCGGACCGCGGGAAGACGACCGACCAGCAGTAGAAGGCGGCCGCCACGAAGATCATCCCAAGCGCGGCCAGCAGCGTGGAGATCCACGGCTGCGCGCCCGGGTACAGACTCGGCCCGTAGAACTGGTTGTAGGCGATCGCGATGCCCACCGAGACCAGGCCGACGTTGAAGATGAAGACGTCGAGCGAATTGCCGACCCTGACTAGCCCAGAGGCCTTGCGGGAGAAAACTCCCGGCGCCGCTGTCGAGCCTGTTGCCACCGTCTCGGCCACGTGCCCTCCCCGCCTGGTCCGTCCGGTTGTCGGCAACGTAAAACGGGTACGAATCGGATGTCAATGCAGATCTATCCCTAAGAATCGAATATCGACTACATTGGTTATTCGCAGAACGAAATTCGTATGGTGAGCGAGACGTCATGAACAGACCGGCTGACGACATACTCGACGAGATCGATCGCCGGGTCATCAAGATCCTTCAGGTCGACGGCCGGCGTCCGAATACCGAGATCGCCAGGGAACTCAAGGTCTCGGAGACCACGATCCGCAAGCGGGTGGCGCAACTCGTCTCGCGCGGCCTGATCAACATCGTGGCCGTGCCGACACCGCGGGCCGCCGGGATGAACATGTCGGCGATCATCGGGATCTCGGTGACGCTGCCGAAGCTCAAGGAAATCAGCGAAGAGCTCAAGAGCCTTCGCGAGGTCCGCTATGTCGGGCTCTCCACCGGGCGCTACGACATCATCGTGGAGGCGTTCTTCTTCGACCAGCAGCACTTCCTGGACTTCATCTCCAGCCGCCTGAGCCGGATGGACGGCATCACCAGCCTGGAAACCTCAATGATCCTGCACATCGTGAAGTTCTCCTACGAATGGGAGATCTCCTGATCAGGTGCGCGTGTAGTTGCTGATGCGCATTGGGCCCGTGGAAGCATTGTGGTTGGACTCCCGGCGGACCGAACCAGATGAATGCGCATATTCACCCCCGAGATTCCAGATGAATATGCGCATTCATCTGTTCGTCAAAATGATCATGTCAGCCGAACTTGTGACGGGGGGCGCAATTGAGGTTCATGTGACTCAAGTGGCATATCTGAGGTTGTCGACCGCCCGGTCCTAGATCTCGCGAGCGGGAGACCCCCAGCCACACTGGCCTCAGGAATTACGGCACCAACCCGCGAAACGGGAGACCCGCCAGCCACACCGGCCTCTGGAACGGTGGCCGCAAACCGGCGCAAATTTTCTAGCTAAAAAGGCAAAAGGTCGTGGTAGGGGATTCGCTCTTGCCACGGGATCCAGCTGGCGGCGCGGTCTGCGGTGATCATGCGGCCGACAGGGCTGGCGACGCAGAGCCCGTCCAGGTCTTCGCCGCCGGCCGCGCGCAGGGCCAGGCCCGCGATCGTGGCGCCGATGCCGGGCGGGTCGATGTCCCAGGTGCCGCCGTGAATGCCCGCCTTGACCAGCTCGATCGCGGCCGGGGTGCCGTTGCGGGACACCATCTTGACCTCGCCGAGCCGGCCGGCGTCGCGCAGCGCCTCGACCGCGCCGAGCAGCGTCTCGTCGTTGAACGGCACCAGCCCGTCGAGCTGGCCGAAGTCGGCTAGCAGGTTGGCGGTTTTCTCCTTGCCGCCGGAGGCGACGTCGGTGGTGTTCTTGTACCTGGGGTCCTCCGGGTCGTTGACCGTGACCAGACCCGAGGCGTCCAGGCCGTGCCTGATCCCGAGCAGCAGCTCGATATCGTCGACCACGTCGGGGCCGCCGACCACGGCGACGCGGGCACCCGGCGCCAGCAGCGAGGCCAGGTGCTCGGCCATGTAGACGCCGTGGTTGAAGTTCGGGTAGACCACGCTGGCGTCGACGGCGAACCGGGGCCGCTCCAGGCTGACCACGGGCACACCCTGGCCCCGGGCGTAGCCGACCGCGCCGGCCGGGGTGTCAGGATCGATCACCCAGATCACGATCGAGTCGAAGCCGGCGTCGGCGCCCGCCCGGACCGCGCGGCCAGCGTCGTCGCGCCAGTTCTCGCTGGCGAAGTCGGCGTAGGCGACGCGCAGTTCGGCGCCGGCGGCCGCGACCGTGGCCTCGATGCCGTGGGAGATCGCGGTGACGGCCGCGTTGGCGCCGTAGGGCATGGGGCTGACGTACAAGATCCTGGTCACGCTGTCTCCCACAACGTGGCTGGAAGCGCGCCCGACAGCACCTCGCAGCCGGTCGCGGTGACCAGCACCTGCTGCTCGAACACGAAGATGCCAGCCAGCCCGCCGTCCGGATGCGGGGGCGCGAGTATCGGCTCGATGCAGAACACCATGTTCTCGCGGACCGCGACGTCGTCGTCAGGGTTCTCGTGCTCGGTGATCAGCGGACGCTCCCATAGTTCCAGGCCGATGCCGTGCCCGGCGATCGAGCCGACCGGGTCGGTCACGCCTTCGGCGGCGACGTACCGGGACGCGGTCCTGATCAGTTCGGAAACCCTTACGCCCGGACGGAGGGAGTCGATCACGGCCTGGGTGGCGCCCGCCGCGACCTCGGCGTAGCGGCGGTCCTGCGGCCTCAGCTTGCCGACCCCGATCAGCCGCAAGATGTCGCTCACGTAGCCGTCGCTCGCACCACCGCCGTCGACGAACACGATGTCGCCCTCGGCGATCACGTTGTCCGAGGCGGGCGAGTCGACCAGCGGGTAGCGCCTGCGGCCGGAGACGCAGTTGACGAAGAGCGGCTTGGTGCCGGCCGTGGTGCCGTTGGCGTGCATGGCCGAGCCGATGATCGCGACGAGTTCCTTCTCCGTCATCCCGGCGCGGGCCGCTTCCAGGCCGGCCTGGTAACCCTTGGTGGCCGCAGTCACCGAGCGGCGTACCCGCTCGAGCTCGGCCGGGCTCTTGATCATCCGCAGCGCCGAGAGCAGCCGGCTGGCGTCGCGCGGCGGCCCGGCCTGGGTGGTCACCTGGTCGGCGATCACCTTGGGCAGGGCGATGATGCTGGCCGGGCCCAACTCGAACCCGACGTGGCCGTCCCTGGCGCCGATCGCCCTGAGATGCCCGGCGACCTTGGCGGGCAGCTGCTCGACCTGCCGGTAGGTGTCGGCGGTGCCGGCCCAGGAGGTTCCGGCCGCGCAGCCGGCGTCGAATTCCGAGGTGACCAGGGCCGCCTGGCGCGGATCTCGGGCCGCCACGAACACGGTCGGCAGCCACCGGCCGACCGCCCAGATCACCGAGTTGTAGCCGGACAGGTAGCGGACCGGCTCCTCCTGGGTGAGCACGAGCGCGTCCAGGTCCTCGGCTTCCATGAGCGCGGCCAGCCGGGCGTAGCGCCGGCGGTACTCGGCCAGCGGGAAGTCGGGCCAGACCGGGGGGCGCTCGCCGAGATCGAGGGTGGCCCCGTCGATCCCGGCGATCGCCTCCAGCGCGGAGTCGAAATTCATGCTCTGCCGCAAACTGCTGGGATACTCACTGCGGCTCCTGGCCGGCCGGCGCTGGCGGCGGAGCGGCGGTTACCGGAGGCAGGGACTGGGATCTGCCGCGCAGGCTGGCGAACCACCAGATCAGCCCGACCACGATCACGCCGATGCCGAGATCCTCGATGACCGGCAGCGGGCCGAGCTTCGGGTTGGTGACTTCGCGCGGCCAGGCGGAGTCGAGCAGGATGATGACCGTCCAGACCAGCCCGGCGATCGTCACCGGCAGTCCCCACTTGCCCAGGTTGAACTTGGCCGGCTGCTGCGGCCAGCCTTGCAGCCTGCGCACGAGCTGGGAGGCGAGCACCAGGATGTACGGGATGATGATCAGCGCGGTGATCGCGGCGACGATCACCGGGATCCGCTTGATGAAGATCAGCGGGATGACTGACAGGACGGCGGCGACGATGATCGCGCCGGTCGGCTCGGTCGTCCGGCCGGACAGTTTCGTCAGGTAAGCGGCACCGGGCAGCTGGCCGTTCCTGGCCATGCCGTAGATCATTCTCACGATCGTGGCCAGCGTGGCAACGGCGGTGCTGAACACCGCGATCAGCGCGGCGACCAGGAACAGCTTGGTGAACCCCGAGCCGAGCGCCGAGGTCAGCACGTCGGGGATCAGCGCCCCGTCCTTCATCGCGGACCCGACGCCGGGGATCGCGAGCAGCAGCGCGAAATCGAAGATGAACAGGATCAGCGCGGTACCGCCAAGCCCGGCGATGATCGCCTGGCTGGGCTTGATCCGCGACTTGGTGGTCTCCTCAGCGAACGCGCCGGCGGTCTCGAAGCCCACGAGCTGAGTCACGACCAAGGCGACGATGACCAGGAACGGGAAGAAGTAGCTGCCGGTGCCCTGCACTCCGCCGGTCTTGGTGAGCACGGACAGTCCCTGATGGGTGTGGAAGAGCAGCCCGATCGCGGCGCTGAGGAGCACGACCAGCTCGAGCACCACGCCGATGCTGTTGAGGATCGCGACCAGCCGGACGTTGGTCGCCATCACGACCGCGGCGAGCAGGATCGTGATGATCGAGATCACCACGATGGTGGCGGTGGTCAGCTTGAGGCTGGTGAACAGGCTCGACAAGATCACGCTCACGACCTGGCCGACGGCCGGCATCACCAGCACGATCGCGACCAGGTAGAACAGGCCGGTCATCCAGCCGAGGAAGTCACCGCCGAGCCGGCTGGCCCACTGGTAGATGCCGCCGGTCAGCGGGTAGTGCGAGCTAAGCTCGGCCCAGGTCAGCGCCAGCAGCAGCTGCAGCAGGAAGATCACCGGGATCGCCCAGATGAACGCGGGGCCGCCGAGGGCCACGGTCGCGCCGGTGAGCAGCAGCGCGCCGGTGGTCGGTCCCTGGAACGCGATCGCGAACAGCGAGCCGGTGAAGAAGCCGAGCGCGCGCTTGAATTTGGGCTCGACTCCGAGCTGCCGCAGGTATTCGGTGTCCTCCCGGTCAGCGGCCGTGGTCGATTGCGCCGCGCCGTCCCGCGATGGGCCGTCCTGCGCCGGACCCGGGGTTCTTGACGCCGTATCGCTCATCTGGTGCCCTCCAGCATCGCCAGACTTTGAACTTTGTCCGGATGCTAAAGCGCTCAGTTCGTATCAAACAAGGTTAGACGGGTCCGACGATCATTAATCGTCGCAGCTAGGCCCGGGAGGTTCGAATATCGACGTCGTGCCGGCCGGTCGGCCTGATGCGTCGGCGGGCCGGTCCGCCCGGGGGACCCCGCGCGAGCCGGCCCGCCGGCGGCTAGCAGTTCCCGATACTGGCGTGCGGTGTGCCGTAGTTGCCCGACAGGCTGACTGGCCTGTCGGATCCGGGCAGGTCGATAGTGGTGACGGTGGAGTTGCTTTCACCCGAGCCGAGGGTGACGCCCCAGGTGTTGGGTATGCACGTGGCCGGGTCCTGCGGCAGGAGGTTCGCCCCGACGACATAGCGTCCGGCCGGGCAGGCCGGGTTTGGCGCATGCCCGCATTCATAGAAGGTGGGCACGCTGACAAAAGTCGTGATCCCGCTCTGATACGCGGTCTCGTTGGAAACGATGATGTTGGCGCACCGGACGACCACAGCGGCGTCGTTCTCGCAGAAGGCCTCCGTCTGCGCGAGCGAGTAGAAAGTTCCGTTGCCGTTGTCGACCTTCAGCAGGTCCGAGCAGACAATGGCGATGTTGGCGAATTGGTCTTCCGGGCCGATCTGCTTGCAGACGTGTTCTACTCCGGTGGTGGTGACCGATGCCATGGCCGGCGCGGCGGCCAAGGCGCCACCGCAGACCAGCATCGTGAACGCACCCGCGAGGCCAGCCGCCAAGCGTGCGCGCGGCCGGCTTCCGATGATCCCCCTGAATCGTGTAAGCATTTCCCTGCCTCTCAGATTGCGGACGAAACAGAGCTTCACACGAGCATGTGATATCTGCGTGATAATCATTGTGATGACATG
>DASYAT010000249.1:0-17544 GCA_036501205.1 Streptosporangiaceae bacterium
GGTCGCGTTCGCCGGACGTGGCGACGCGCGCAGTCGACTCGACATCGCCAAGCAGCAGTTGCGTGACCTGCTGGCGCAATACATCGCTGACTACGGAGACGGCCAGGGCGAGGATCCGGCTGGCGGCGAAGGCCAGCTGAATGGTCGGCCTTCGGCCCTGCAGACCCAGCGCGCTGTGAAGGTTCTGACCGCATTTGCCGACGCCATCGTCGTGGTGGTCCCGATGGAGAGCACCGCTACGCCGACTACGTTCGCGGTCCGGGCGCCGACCAGGCGCCTGGATGACTTTGGCAAGCCACTCGTGCGACGCCCGCGCACGCGGCTTCGGGTTGATCTGCTGCTGCCATCGGCTGACGCCGACCGTCAGATCCAAGTCAATCTCCCGGAAGGTGTTTCCTTTGACCGGTCCAGGTCGGCATCGCCAGGCGGCGAATTGGTCATCGCTGTTCGCCGGCCGCAGCCGCTGGATCACTTGCGCTCGCTGGTCACCCAGTTGCTGCCACCCGACCGTGTGGCACCTAGGGACACGACCGTGCGCCGGTGTATCGCCGATCTCGCCACGGCGAAGGCGAACGCGGCCGTCGAGACACTCCGCCATCACGTCGCCCCGTCGCCAGCCGACGGGGGTCCTACTCCGATACCTGTCCGCCTAGATAATCTGCGCACGGTACTCGCTGAGTTGTCGGCCAGCGAGACCGGAACTATTGAGAAGCTGCAAAAGCTTTGGGGCGATGGCTGGATTCCGGACGGGCTTTACCGGCCGACCGTCGCCGACCCGCTCAACCCACGCGCCGCGATCGCCCGGGCGAGCGCCATCGAAGACGTGCAGCTGCGCGGGGCGCCAACTCGGGCCTTTATCGAACTCGGCGTCGCTGTTACCGATGCCGAGTTCTTGTCTGCCGCTCGGTTCACCGGCGCAATGAGCATGCTGATCATGTTTGGCGTGCTCATATTTTACCTGGCCGCAACGTTCCATGGCACGACCCGGTTTTCGCGGTCGCCCGACGCCGAGGTCTTGGCGGCCACTCTGACGCTGTTCTCCGTCATTCAGGCTGGTCGGATCAGGTTCCCGGATAAGTCGAATCTGCGCGGCCTGCTGTCGCGCAGCGGAACCTTCCTGATCGTGCTGTCTGTGCTACCTGCCACATTTCTGGCCGTGGCGATCGCCTTCCACGTCAGCCGATGGGCACCCGTGACGTGGGCGGGCGGAGCTATCGCGGTCGAGGGCACGCTTGTGTGGCTGATGTCGCGCGGGCCGCTCTCAGATGCGGGCACGCATCGGAACCGTCCGCAGCGACTGCTCTGTACGTCCCCGCGTCCGGATTACGGCCAGTCTGAGGTGCTGCACACCGACTGGTGGCGGAGCACTACCGCCGAAGCGCTGATGATCGGTACCCCGGCGCACGCTTACGTCGTGTGGCAGAACACGGGCTCGCCCGGGCTGTCTCAGTTGCTCGGCGCGGGTACCGCGTCGCCTTCCGTGGTTGGTGGGAACGGTCGATCGCCGACCCGCAACGCGGACGTGCTGGCACTGCTCCGGTCTGGGACCGCGAAGACGGCGCTGACATTCATCATGTTCCGCGAGCTCCCGGCGCTCAAGTGGAGGAACACCGTCGCTGCCCGCCCCGTGCGTACCGACCCGCAACGTCTCGCGCCGCTCGAAACCTGTACTGACATGATCGACGTCATCGTCGGGTTGGCGCCGGACGGAAGGGCACCGCTCCTCAGCGATCATCCGCTCAAACGGGTGCTCGCCGTGGCGGCTAAGCACCGGCTCATCGTCCTCGACGCTCAGAACCCGGTGCCGACGCCGTCAGCGCTGCACGCTGACTGGCGCTGGTCCAGGGTCCGGGTCGGACTGCGCGACCCGGACATCTCCGGGCTCGGTAAATTTCTCGACGCCATACGTGTGCTAGCCGCGGATAACGAAGCCTGGGATTTGCGGGTGCAAATGACTCCCGGGCAGTCAGCGCGGTCGGTCAACCCGGTCGGTCACGTGACCGATGAACGCGGGGCAGGCCGTCTCGTGCTCGACAGCGACCTGGATCCGGTCACTAAAGCAGCCGGTGTAAGACACAAGCACCGCGAGTCCCGTTGGCGATTCATGGCCATCTGCGCCGACGCTAGGGTTGGTATTGAGAACGAGCTCGTGGCAAAGCTGGCGGTCATCGAGCCGAATCTGCGGCTGGCCGGCGTTAATTCGGCCATTTTGCACGGAATGGCGATTGTGCTGCTGCTCGCCTGTCAGGATCGACGGCATAAATTCATAACCAAGGAAGATCTTCTGCCTTGCTTCAACGACGTCAGGGCGAATGTTTCGATCCCGTTGGACGCATGGGTAAAATGCGCCGAGCTCGGGCATGCCAATCATTATCCGCTGATGCGTATCCGGCTTCGCAACCAGAACCGTCCTGGCATCATGAGCAGCTTGCTTGATTATCTAGGCGGCCAGATCCGCGAGGAGTTCCGCTTGGTCAGGCCTGGCATCAATATCAACACCTGGCATGCGCAATCAGAAATTACAGCTGGCTATGCGGCCTTCACCAGGATGAGCGCTCCGCTTCCGGTACTGAACGGCGCTGCCAGTGAATCGGCAGAAGAAATGGCAAATAAGCTGGCTCTGCAACTCAAACGCATGGAGTGGGAGGTACGCAACTGGGTTGGTGCTGGCCTGCCGGCCGATGTCGATCGATCGCCCGATGGAGCGCATTTCACCGATGAGCCGGTCATCACCATCAACTTCATCAAAGTGCCAACCGAACCATAGCCAGTCATTTCAAGATTTGCAGCCGACGCCGTGGCCGAAGGTAACGTTGCGCGGCAGGCATTCGCTGTCGGCAGGCGCGGTCACGCACGGGCACCGACGAATCCACCTGTCCACGCGATGCGGACGCTTCATTCACAGGCAGACCTTATACCGGCAAACCCGGGTGATATGGCTATGCTGCAGTCATGATCTTGGGGAGGAAGAGCTGGGTGTTCGGCAGCCTGGCTGTTGGTCTGGCCGCAGTGGTGCCGATAGCCGCGCCGGGGCCCGCCGGAGCCGCGGGACTGTCGGGTCGCGTAATAGACGGTCGTCTTACCGGAGTGGCGGCGACCTCGGCCAGGGATGCCTGGGCGGTTGGTTCTGACTTTAACTCCGGGCGCGGCAACGTATTGCTGCTGCGTTGGAACGGGCGTGCGTGGAGCAAGGTGCAGAGCCCAGATGAATCGACTGGATTTCTGAACGCCGTCGCCGCGGAGTCGGCCAGTGATGCCTGGGCGGTAGGCGGAACCAATTCGGGCAAGACGTTCATCGTGCACTGGAACGGCCGGTCCTGGCGCCGGGTCCCCAGTCCCAGCCCAGGTAAGGGTGACACCTTGGACGCGGTGACGGCTACCTCGGCCGGGAATGCCTGGGCGATCGGCAGTACCGGCAATGCCCACACTCTCATGGAGCGCTGGAACGGCAGGTCGTGGCGAGTTGTCGCTAATCCGGCCAAGGCGGCCGACGATTTCCTCTTCGGGGTGGCCGCGACCTCGGCGCGCAACGCCTGGGCTGTCGGTTACACCCACGGTCTCAAGGCACTGATCCTGCACTGGAACGGCAGGACCTGGAAGCCAGTGACCGACCCAGGCCTGCGCATCAACTTTGCCCATCTTCTCGCGGTCACCGCGACGAGCGCGAGCGACGCCTGGGCGGTCGGCAATGCCGGAGCGGACGAGACGCTGGCGCTGCACTGGAATGGCAAGAGCTGGAAACGGATGCCCAGCCCGACTCCGGCGGGCGGTGGCCTCCTGCTCGGTGTTGCGATCAGGTCAGCGACGAACGTCCTGGCGGTCGGGGAGAACGCCTCCGACAATCCGGACACACTGTCCATGCGCTGGAATGGTCACACCTGGCGGCGCCTGCCGACTCCGAGCCCCGGTCCGCGCCAGGATCACGATGCGAGCCTCAGCGCGGTGGCCGAGGTCTCGGCTACGGATGCCTGGGCGGTCGGCACTTGCGACGGGGCCACCGCGTCGTTGATCCTGCGCTGGAACGGCCGCTCCTGGAAGCGCGTCGCCAGCCCCAGCTAGCTTCCTCGTTGGGGGTGATCGGGGATGTACCGCAACGCGCTGCCGCAGCTCAGCGGTGAGGTGTTCCTGACGGATTCCGGCATCGAGACTGACCTCATCTTCAACTCCGGGTTCGAGTTGCCGGAGTTCGCAGCGTTCGTGCTCGTCGATGACGATCGGGGTCGAGCCGCGCTGGCGGAGTACTTCCAGCGGCATGTCGAGATCGCGGTCCGGCGCGGCTGCGGCGTGATCCTCGAGACACCCACCTGGCGGGCCAGCCGGGACTGGGGCTCGCTGCTCGGCTACGACGCGGCTGAGCTGCGCCGCGTCAATGCGGCGGCGGTCAGCCTCGTGGACGGAGTCTGCGGCGGGTTCACCGATCACGCGACCGCTCCGGTCCTGGTCAGCGGGTGTATCGGACCGCGTGCCGACGGCTATCTGCTGCCGGTGCGGATGACTGAGGACGAAGCCCGGGCGTATCACACCGAGCAGATCGAGACGCTGGCGACAACAGCGGCCGATCTCGTGCACGCGATGACGCTCACCTACCCGCAGGAGGCGATCGGGATCGCGCGGGCCGCAGCGCAGGCCGGCGTGCCGGCGGTGATCTCGTTCACGACCGAGACCGACGGCCGGCTGCCCGACGGTACTTCGCTGGCCGACGCGGTGAGTGCGGTGGATGCCGCTACCGGTGGGTCGCCCGCCTACTACGGCATCAACTGCGCGCACCCGATCCACCTCGCATCCGCGTTGCCCGGTGGTCGGGTCGGCGAGCGCATCCGCAGCGTCCGGGCGAACGCGTCGAAGCTGAGCCATGCGGAGATCGATGAGTCACCCGAGCTTGACTCGGGCGATCCGGCTGAGCTGGCGACCGACTATGTCCGGCTGCGCGCGCGGCATCCGTCCCTGTCGGTTCTCGGCGGCTGCTGCGGCACTGACACCCGGCACATCGAGGCCATTGCCGACGCGGTTCTGCCGCGGTAGACCGGCCCGGGCAGTGATCAGCCGCTCGTAGCCGGGATCCGCCCGAGTACGGACTCCGGTGCTCCCTGCCGCAGCACCTCGAACGTCGACGCCAGGTCCACGATCCCGGCGTCCGAGCCCAGGCCGCTGGCGACTAGTGATGCCGCCGCCATGGCCAGCCAGGACGCATCCTCGATGGGCCAGCCGTGCAGGAGGCCGGTGATGAAGCCGGCGCAGACGGCGTCGCCGCAGCCAGTCGTGTCGACTAGGTTGACCGGGAAGGCCGGAACATCCACTTGCCGATCGGCCGTCACCAAGGTCGCGCCCTCGGCGGCCCGGCTCACGAAGACCACCTCCGCCCCGCGCGCGAGCGCCATCCGGGAACCCTCGACGTGATCGGTGATTCCGGTCATGTTGGCGAGCTGATCATTGTTCGGCATGAGGTAGTTCACGTACGGCAGCAGCTTGCCCAGCCGTTTCCAGGCCACGTCATCGGCCGTGGACAGCAGGTCCATGGTGACGACGACATCGCGGCTGCGGGCGAACTCCATGACCTGGCGCAGCGGTTCGCCGCCGAACGGCCCGAGCACATCAGGCCCGCCCACATGCATGACATCGGCCTGCGCGATGACGTCGAAGTCAATGTCGGCGAGTTCGAGCAGCGAGGTGGCACCGGGCATGTGCAGGGCCGGACGCTCGCCGTTGGGGCGGATCGGCAGGATGGTCGACGACGTCCGCTGACCGGGCTTGCGCACGACCCGCGACGCGTCTACCCCGTAGCGGGTCAGCAGCGAGATCACCAGGTCACCCATGACGTCATCGCCGATCGCGCCCAAGGTGGCTACCTGGGCGCCGAGCTTAGCCAGGTCCACGCTCGTCCCGGCCGCGGTCCCGGCCGCGGTGACCTGGATCTCGTCCAGGAGCAGTCGGCCCTGGCCGGGCGGGATGTGGGTAACGGGTCGGCCGAGCACGTCCAGGATGTGCACGCCAAGACACACCACCCGACCGACGGCCGGATAGGTGGCGGGTGCCTGGTGGGGGTTGGGTTGGCCGGCGCTCGGATGGGTGGTGGGTGCCCCGTGGGGGTTGGGCCGGTCGGCGGTCGGATGGGTGGCGGGTGCCTGGTGGGGGTTTGGCTGGTCGGCGGGCGCTGGACCGGCCTCGGGCGTCACGGCCGGCCCCGGTCGTGGTACCGGTGCTGCCTGGCTGCCTCGGACACTCCGGCCAGTTCCTCGGCGGACAGGATGCGCGGCGTGCCCGCGAGCCGCGCCCGCCAGTACACCTCGGCCATCCACTCGATCAACTGCACCCGGTCGTAAGCCTCCGCGATGTCGGCTCCGTACGCGACCGCACCATGGTTCTGCAGCAAGGCGGCGAACCGCCCGTCCAGCGCCGCGGCGACATTCTCGGCCAGGCCGTCCGACCCGAAGGTCGTGTAACCGGCCACCCGCACCGTTGGGCCGCCCAGCCGCAGTACTGAATAATGCACCGCCGGGATCTCGTCGCAGATCGACCCGACCGTCACGCCGAACGGCGAATGCGTGTGGATCACCGCGCCGGCCGTGCTATTCCGGAGATCCCCGGAGCCCCCCGAGGTGAGCTCATAGACCCGCCGGTGCATGGGCCACTCAGAAGACCGCTTGCCCGTGCCGTCGAGAATGGTCCCGTCCGCCGACAGCACGTTGACGTGCTCCTCGGTGATCACGTCATAGTTGAGTCCCGACGGCGACATGACGATCTTGTCGCCGATCCTGATGCTGAGGTTGCCCGCGCTGCCGTAGACCAGGCGGTCGGTGACGAGCCGCTGCCCGTAGTGAACCACTGCCGCGCGAGCCGCTTCGATGCTCAGATCAGCAGACACAAATCTTTCTCCCTATAAAGAGATTTTTATTGCTGTGTTTTTTACTTCAGTGCGAGCGCGTTGGGAGGCGAGCCGATTCCGCCGGGTACATTGAGTGGCGCACTGGTGACGCAGAATTCGTAGACGCCGTCTTGCGCGCAATCCGCGGCGAGGTCGGCGGTGTGCCACAATTCGCCGAGGGCCATTCCGAAGGAGCCGATGAGCATCCGGTGCAAGAACCCGAACGGGGCTTCGTCCCAGGCCGGCGGCCACACTTCTACCGCGTAATTGTCTGAGGCGATCGCGGCGACCTGGTGATCCCAGAGATACCTGGCCATCGCCTCGGTGTGCTCGATGCCCGGCACCTTCAGATCGGCGGCGACCTGCTTGCGGCGCTGCCACGGCTGGCCGCGGTACCAGTTCAGGAAGCCGGTGTGCAGCATCAGGATGCAGCCGGGGGAGAATTCGACGCCGGCCTGCTGGCGGGCCAATTCGAGATCATCGGGGCTGAACGCGGTCGACCCCTCGGGGGAATAGGTGCGGCCGTTCTCATTCAGCGCCCGCTCGAGATCGAGCAGTATTCCTCTGGCTACGATTCCGCGGCGGGCCCAGTGGTCGATTGTGTTGCGTCGCCGGGAGATAATGTCGTCTGCAGACACATTATTATAAAATTTCCCGGGGGTATAGGCCACGTGGGCTAGCGAGTCCCATTGACTGGAAACCTGCGGAAAGAAGTTGTCCAGGACGTCGTCGAAATCCAGGAAATCGGGTATCGGCTGATGCAGGACCCGGTGCCGGTACATGGTGCGGTCTTCGTCGATCGGCGGGTTGACGGCGTCGAGTTCCGCGTTCAGCGGGAACACGGCTCCCTTGCGGACCAAGCCGACGGCGGCGAGGACGCTCTCCTTGGTCTGCAGGTTGAACATGCCGACGCAATCATCATCGCCGAACATGCCCCAGCCACTTCGGCCGCCGACGCTGGCCGGCGGCAGGTCGTCGTATCGCGGCAGTTTCGCATCCATGTCGGGCATCGCCTTCCTTCGTAGTCGGCTATCTAGCATCCGGCAAGGCGGGCCGGTCATCGGGTTGGCATGATGAGCGGCCGGCTAGCGAGGATCTGAGTCTGCTCGCTAGCCGGCCGTCAGTTTCATCTGGGTTGGGTGGGGTGGGGGAGTGATCAGATGCCTAGATCGGGTGCGGGTTCGGGGCTTACCGGCGGGTCGGCCGGAGTGGCCCCGGTGTTGATGCCGAGCTTGCCCAGGGAGAGCGCCTGGCCGGCGTCGCCTCGCTTGATCCGGGGACGCAGCGCGAAATACCAGATCGCTGCCACGATCTCGCCGCCGATTGCTACCTTGGCGGCCGCGTGGAAGATCTGCGGCAACGTGAAGTCCGCGATCAGGAAGACCTCCCAGATCACCGACAGGCCGAACAGCAGCGGCGCCCACTTGCCCATGTCGAATGCCTTGGACTTCGGGATCGTGTTCCGGCGCATCCAGTAGGCCACCACGACCAGCAGGTAGACGACGCTCGCGAAGACCGGGGTCGCACCGATCAGGTACCCGTAGGCGTTGCTCTGGGCGGCCGCGTACACCATCACGATGATGTACAGCACGGTGGTCAGCACCAGGGCTGGTACCGGAGTCTTGGTCTTGCCGTCCACGCGGCCGAAGAACTTCGATGCCGGGAACATGTTGTCCCGCGACAGCGAGTAGATCAGCCGGCCGATCGCTGCGACCTGGACGACCATCAGCGCGAATACCGAGTACGCGATCGTGACCAGGAATACCCGGGCGAACGCCGAGCCGAACCAGAACTTGGCGATGTCGGCGATCGGGGTCCCGCTGTTAGCGATCTCGTGGAGATTCGGGATGCCGACCGCGAAGCAGATGAGCGTGATCATGCCGATCACGGCGGAGATGGCAACGGCCCCGATGATGGCCCTCGGCACGGTCTTCTGGACACCCACGGCCTCTTCGCCGAGGTCGGCGCTGGCCTCGAAGCCGCCGATCGTGAACGCTCCCATCAGCAGCGCCAGGCAGGCCGCGTACCAGGGCGCCTGACCGTGCAGCGGGCCGTGGCTGAAGATGAAACTGAAGCTGTGCGGTTTGGGTGACTTCACCAGGAACGCGATCAGGATCATGATGCCGAGCACGGCCGTGCCGAGTACCTCGGTGACCACGGAGATGTTGTTGATCCTGGCCGTGAGCCTGACGCCGATCACGTTGATCGCGCCCGCCGCCAGCAGGATGATGATCGACAAGATGATCATCAGCGTCTTGTTGTCGACGTTCAGGCCGAAGATCGTGCCCACCGTGGGAGACAGCAGGAAAAGAGTCTCGCCTCCGCTGGATAGGGTGAAGGCGCAGATCAGGTTGAAGCCCACGAACCAGCCGTAGCCAGGTCCGATGAGCCGGCCGCCCCACTGGTAGGAATAGCCCGCGAGCGGCAGGCGCGAGGCCAACTCGGCCAGGACGAAAGACAGGATCACCGCGCCGGCCGAAGCCACCAGCCACAGCCAGATCGAGGCGGGCCCGAAATGCGCCGTGGCGAACTCGAAGTTCGTGAAGAGCCCGGTGGTCACCGAGATCACCGAGAACGAGATCGCGAACATCGAGAACAACCGCAGAGTTCGCTTCAGTTCCTGCTTGTAGCCGAGCGAGGAGAGCAGTTGCTCATCCGCCGCGATATCGGCCTGCTCGTTGTCTGCCATTTGGTCCTGACCCCTTCGTTAGGGATAACCGCCCTATTGCTCCGCCTTCACTTCGTCGGCCTGCTCGGCCTTCACGTCCCCCCGGGTTGTCGGTGTCCCGGCGTTTCGCCCTGCCCACGGCCAGCGCGTGCCCAGCCGTTGGCGCCTGCCCGGCTTGGTACTTGGTGCCGGGCAATAGATAGATTGGACGAATGATATGGTTTTGCTAATATTTGCGAAGATCGTAAGGTAGCCGCGATCGGCGTGTCAAGGCTGAGCTGGGCGCATTGCCGGACGGTCGGGGCCGAGCTAGCCGGAGCCCGGTGACCGGTCGAGTCGTCCGGTCAGGGCCGTAGCGTCACCCGGGCGTGCCTCAGGCAGTGCTGTCGATTGTCGACACACCTTGCGAGAACTTATATCACGCGCCTGACTTAAATAAAAGGGTCATTGCGGGCGTCGCCGTAGATCATCGGACGTTAGGGGTGTTGGTGGGCAACGGGTCGGATGTGCTGGGGGGATGTGCCGGGGCGTGCCCGGGTGGCGGCTAGATGGGCGGCCGCGGGCGGTTGCCGGTTGCGGCGGTATGGCGGCGACGAGAGGTGGCGGCGGCGGGAGGGTGCGGGCGGTTGCCGGTTGCGGCGGGATGGCGGCGACCAGGGGTAGCGGCGTGGCGGCGGCCGGGGAACGGCGGGAGTTGCGCGGTGGCGGTGGCCAGCGACGGTGTCGGCTGGCGGATAGCGGCGGTGGGTCGGACGACCGTGCTGGAGGTTGCCGGTAGCGGCGGGGTGGCGGCGGCTGCGGGAGCAGACGGAGCGGAGGCGGCGACTGGCGGTCGGCGGGTCCAGGCCGAACAGCGGTGGCGGGTCAACAATGTCGTGGTGGCGCGGGGGCGGGCGACATCGTTGACCCTGCGGTGTTGCTGATACAGCACTTCAGGGTCAGCAATGTAGCGGGTCTTCGGAGGCGAACGACCGTGCCGGGTCAACAATGTTGCGGAGCCTGGCCGACCGCGCCGGATTCGGGAAGTCGGCCGTGCGATGAATGCGGTTGGTTTCCTGACCGGTGCCCGCAACGAACTCAGGGGTGATTTGCGGGTGCGCTGAGCAGCATCTGTGCCCATTTGATGTTGTAGCTTCCTGGGACGGAACCACCTCAGGTAGGCGCCGAGTGCGGCTATGACGACAACACCAGGGTGGTACCGAGGCGGTTCCTTCCTGGGAAGCAACGGCATTGGTGCGGCACTGATGTTGCAGATCGCCGTGGTGGCCTGGCGGCCATAGGGCCGGTGACTGGGACCGGCGGCCGTGGGTTGGCGGGGTAGGTTTGGCGGACCCAGGCTGGTGGGCCGTGACTTTAGCGACCGAGGTTGGCGGGCCGTGGGTTTAGCGACCGAGGCGGGCCGTGGGTGTGGCGGCTGGGGCCGAGGTGCGCTGGGGTGGCGAGGTGCGCTGGGGTCAGGCGGCGATTCTGGCTAGGACGGCGTTGAGGGTTTGCTGCTGGCGGTGCGGGCTGGCTGTTGCTGCGGCCAGGACTGCCTGCTGGGAGAGTCCCTCGACGAGGATGACCAGTTCGTGGGTGATATCGGTGGGGTCGGCCTTGTCGTCGATCTGGCCGAGCTTTTGCCCCTCGCAGACGCGGTAGTGCAAGAGTTCCCAGAACCGCTCGGTCTCCTCGTGCTGCAGTTCGCGCATCGCGCTGTTGCCTAGCGCCAGCGCGATGAAGTTGAGCTCGATCTGGGCCTCCAGCAGACGCTCGTCGTCGAGCGGCAGTGCCTCGGCCATGATGGCGCGGATGGCGTCCAGGCCCAGCAGGCCCTGGGTGCGTTCGGCGACGCGGGTGAAGAACTGCTGGTGCGATAGCCGCAGTGACCCGATGAGCAGGTCTTCCTTGCTGGTGAAGTAGTGCGCCAGCACTCCGGTGGACACCTCTGCCTCGCGGGCGATTTCTCGGGTCGTCACCCCGACGATGCCGGTGCGCGCGATCACCCGCCAGGTGGCGGACATCAATTCCTGCCGCCGCTGGTCATGGTCAACGATCTTGGGCACTAGCGCTCCCGTGTCCATAGCCGGCGTCGCGCCGCGGGTATTCCCTGGCGGGCGCGGCCATGTTAGCCTCATCGAGGTTCTAAATTGGGCATCCGCTATAAATAACTAGCTCTCGCCAGCGCAAGTATACGTCCGGCCGACCGGTAGCCCGTTCTGATCACTGGGGAGCACATGACTACTACGGACACCCGGCATCCGGCGGTCGGCACCGCCGAGCGCCAGGAGCTGCTGGAAAGGCTGGCGGATCGGGCCAAGTTCGTGCGGATGGAGACCGTCCGGCTGACCGAGATCCCCGGAGCCGGTCATTACACCGGGACGTTCTCGGTGGCCGAGATCTTCGCCGCGCTCTACTACGCCCAGCTGGGTTATCGGCCCGACGATCCGGACTGGGCCGACCGGGACCGGCTGGTGCTGAGCAAAGGGCACGCGGCCATCGGGCTCTACCCGGTTCTGGCCGATGTCGGGTTCTTCGACGCGAGCCTGCTTGATGACTACACCAGGCTGGGCAGCGCGTTCGGCGACCATCCGGATATGCGCAAGATCAAGGGGATCGACTTCAGCTCGGGCTCGCTGGGCCACGGACTGAGCATCAGCACCGGAATGGCACTGGCCGGACGCGTGAGCGGCCGCGATTACCGGGCCTACTGCATTACAGGCGACGGTGAGCTCGAAGAAGGCCAGGTCTGGGAGGCGATCATGGCCGCCGGGCATTTCCGGCTCGGCTCGCTGGTCGCCATCGTTGACCGCAACCAGTTGTCGATCGATGGCGCCACCGAGGACCTGATGGGGATCGAGCCGCTGGTGGAGAAGTTCACCAGCTTCCGCTGGAAGGTTCAGCGGGTCGACGGGCATGACCTGAGCGCGTTGCTCGACGCCTTCGACGCGCTCGATCCGCCCGGTGAGGGACCGCCCCAGGTGATCATCGCCGACACGATCAAGGGACGCGGCGTCCAGCGGATGGAAGGCGACATCCGCTGGCACGTGGGCCGGCTCGTCGGCGCCGACTACGACGACGTCATGGCCGAGCTGAGCCGAGGGCTCCAACCGCTCGCGACCGGAGGCGGCCGTGACTGAAGAGACGGCAGAGGCTGGCGGGACGGCAGAGGCTGGCGGGGCCACCCTGAGCGGCCTGTTTAGCGGAACGGCTGGCCCCGCTGCTCTCAAAGACCGGAACCCGAGCACTACCAAGGGAATCCCGTCCAGCTCCACCCCTGCCTTCGTGGCCGGCGACGAGCTCGCCGACCTGGCCGAGACCGACCCGCGCATCGTCGTTCTGACCGCTGACCTGGCGAACGCCAACCGGACGATCGACTTCGCGCAGCGGCACCCTGACCGGTTCTTCAACATGGGCATCGCCGAGCAGAACATGATCTCGGTCGCCGCGGGCCTGGCCTCGACCGGCCTGATCCCTTACGTGGCAACGTTCGCCGCCTACGTCGCCCTCCTAGGGTGCGAACAGATCCGCACCGACTGCGCCTACACCGGCATGCCGGTCCGTATCCTGGGTCACCACTCGGGCATGAGCCTCGGCTTCTACGGCACCAGCCACCACTCCCTCGAGGACCTGGCGATCATGCGCTCGATCGCCGACCTCACCGTGGTCTGCGCCGCCGACGCGAACCAGCTCCGCGCGATCCTGCGGGCCTCACTGACCCACAAGGGCGCCATGTACATCCGCCTCGGCCGGGGCCGGGATCCCGAAGTCTACGGAAAAGAACCCCCGCAAAATTTTCTCCTTGGAAAAGCAGTAAGAATCCGGGAGGGCGCCGACCTGACGATCATCACCACCGGATCGCAGCTGCATGCCAGCCTGGCCGCCGCCGACGCGCTCGCCGCCGCGAGCATCAGCACCCGGGTCGTCGACATGCACACGATCAAGCCGTTCGACGCCGACGAGGCACTCAAAGCGGCGCGCGAGACCGGCGCCGTGCTGACGGTCGAGGAGCACAACATCACCGGGGGACTGGGTTCGGCCGTCGCCGAGGTGCTGGCCGACGCGGGCGTCGGCTGCAAGTTCCGCCGGCACGGAGTGCCGGACGAGCACGTGCTTCTCGGCCCGCCCGCCGCCCTGTACACGCATTACCGGCTGGACGCGGCCGGGATCGAAGCCGTCGCCCGCGAGCTGCTGGGCCGCTGAACACACGGAAAGAGGAGACCGTCATGACCGAGGTAATCAGCCAGCCCCGCGTCCGCACCGCCGACGCCGCCCTGCGCGCCCGGGCCAGGACCGTCATCCCCGGCGGCATGTACGGCCACCTCAGCGCCAACGCCCTGTCGCCCGAGTACCCGCAGTTCTACGAGCGCGGGCAGGGGGCGCTGGTCTGGGACGTCGACGGCAACGAGTACGTCGACTTCATGTGCAGCTTCGGCCCGGTCCTGCTCGGCCACAACCACCCCAAGGTCGAGGCCGCCGCCGCAGCCCAGCGCGCGAAGGGCGACACCATGTCCGGCCCCGGCGCGGCCATGGTCGAGGCGGCCGAAGCACTCACCTCCAGGGTCGAACACGCGGACTGGGCAATGTTCGCCAAGAACGGCACCGACGCGACGACGATCGCGCTGATGGTCGCGCGGGCTGCGACCGGCCGCTCGAAGGTGCTCGCCGCCAAGGGCGCCTACCATGGCGGCTCGCCCATGTTCACCCCCCGCGACGCCGGCGTCACCGCCGAGGACCGGGCCAACCTGCGCTACTACACGTTCAACGACCTGATCAGCGTGGAGAAGGCGCTCGCCGACGTCGGGCCCGAGGATGTAGCCGGCATCATCGTCTCGCCCTACCGGCACGATGCGGGCTTTGACCAGGAGCTGATCGACGCCGAGTTCGCCCGCGGGCTCCGCGCGCTCTGCGACCGGATCGGCGCGGCTTTGATCATGGATGAAGTGCGAGGCGGGTTCCGGCTGCACGACGGCGGCAGCTGGGAGCCGATCGGCGTCCAGCCGGACCTGAGCGCGTGGAGCAAGGCGATCGCCAACGGCTACCCGCTGGCGGCGACCCTGGGCCGTGGCCAGTACGCGGACGCGGCGTCGCAGATCTTCGTCACCGGCTCGTTCTGGTACCAGGCCGTCCCGCACGCCGCCTGCGTGGCCACGCTCAGCGCGGTCCGCGAGGAAGGCGCCGTCGCCACGATGGTCAAGATGGGCACGCTGCTCCGCGACGGGCTGGCTCGCGAGGCCGCCGAAGCGGGCGTGGGCATCAATCAGACCGGCCCGGTCCAGATGCCGAACCTGTCTTTTATTGAGGATGAAAATTTTGCGAAGGCCCAGGCGTTCTGCGCGGCCGCCATCGCCCGCGGAGTGATCTTCCATCCCCGGCACAACTGGTTCTTGTCGGGCGCGCACACCACCTCCCACGTCGAACGCGCCGTGGCCGCCGCCCGGGCCGGCTTCCGCACGGTGGCCGAGCAGTTCGGAACTAACTAGTGGGGGCGGAGGCTGCGCCGGAGGCCGGTCCGGTCCGGGGCCGGCTGCGGGTCCTGGTCGTGACCGGCGGTCATCCGTTCGAGCTGGAGCCGTTCCTGGAGATCTTCGCGGCGAACCCGGAGGTTGACTGGGTGCACGAGCAGCCGCCTGAGGCCCGGCGCTGGTTCGACCCGCGGCACGCCGGTGCCTGGGACGCCATCGTCTGTTACGACATGCAGGGCCTGGGTTTCCGCAAGCCCGAGCTGCCCGACCTGCTCGAGCCCCCCGCCGAATACGTCTCCGGACTAGTGGCCATGCTGGAGGCCGGGCAGGGCATCGTCTTTCTGCACCACGCGATGTCGGCCTGGCCCGCGTGGCCGCTGTGGGCGGAGATTGTCGGCGGTCGCTGGCACTACCGGCCGGGCGAACTGGACGGGAAGAGCTGGCCCGCGTCCGGGTACACCAGGGAGATCGAGCACCGGATCTCGGTGCTCGAGCCCGGGCACCCGGTCTGCGCGGGGCTCGGGGACGGGTTCGAGATCGTCGACGAGGTGTACCTGAATCCGGTGTTCGCCGATCGGGTGGTGCCGTTGCTGGCGACGGATTACCCGATGCGGTCCGAGCATTTCTTCTCGGGCGAGCTCGCGATGCGCAACCGGATGTACGAGCGCGGCGACTGGACCCATCCTGACGGATCCGGGCTGGTCGGCTGGGTCAAGACGGCCGGCCGCAGCCCGATCGCCTACTTGCAGCCCGGGCACGGCCCCGCCGCCTACGCCAATCCCAGCTTCCGCAAACTCCTGGCCAACGCAATCCACTGGGTGGCGTCAGACGACGCTCATCGATGGGCGTCGGACAACGTAACCTCTTTGCGCTGAGGCCAGCGCCAAAGGATCAGGAGGTTTTCGCAACCTCTTTGCGCTCAGACCCGGCGCCAAAAGGATCCGGGTGGACTTCGTCACCTCAGTCACGCCGGGCTCATGCGAGTCACTTCAGTCGCGCAGGCCCCGACAGCACCACCAGCCATCAGTCTGCTTTCATGATCATCGGGATATTCCGAATGAATCTGCACATTCATATGGGATTCAAGGTGTGAATGCGCATATTCATCCGGCCGGGCCGACAGGCCGCGCAGCCGGAATCACGTTCTTCCGCCCCACCAGCAACACCCGCCCCGCCGAAGCAGCCGGAGAGGCTTGCTCCGAGACTGGGAGCCAAAGATCCGGAAGGACGGAGGCTGGGTGACATCGACCAAAGCTTGGCTTAGCCCGTTCCCGCGCTCGGGAGGCGGTCGCGGGGGCGGGGTTTGGGTGGCTTAGAGTCCGGTGTCATGGAGCGCGCGGGGCGTGCGGGCGGGGACGCGGTCTATGCCGTGCTTGACCTGGCCATGCGGGCCGGGGACCTGCTGTTGTCGGCCGGGATGTCTGGTGTCGACGTGACGGCCACGATGCTGGGGATCGCCCGGACTTACGGCTATGCCGAAGTGCAGGTGGACGTGACCTTCACGTCGATCTCCGCTTCCTATTATCCCGCACCTGAGGTCCCGCCGATTACGTATACCCGGGTGGTGCGGCCGGGCGATGTGGACTACAGCCGGGTTCGCAGTCTGGTGACACTGTGCGATGACATCGACAATGGCCTGCCGCTCGGCGAGGCGCAGACCTCGTTCGAGCTGATCTGGCTGACTGGTCACCGGTACTCGCCTTGGGTGGCGACAGCCGCGAACGCCGGCGTCGCGGCCGCTGTCGTGCTGATCTTCACCCTCTCGTGGCAGGTCATCGTCGTCACGTTCGTGATGGGATGCCTGGTCGACCGGATGCTGACCTGGCTGCTGAGCAAGGGCGTGCCGCCGTTCTTCCGGCAGGTTGCCGGGGCCGGGCTGGTCACGATGATCGCGGCGGGGATTGCGGCGGCGGGGGCGCACGGCGTCCGGTTCGCCGCCGAGATTGACCCGGCGCTGCTGGTGACCGGCGGGATCGTCATGCTGGTCGTGGGCGCGGTGATCGTCGGTGCGGCCCAGGACGCCATCGACCAGTTCTACGTCACGGCGTCGGCGCGCGTGTTCGAGGTCGTCATGCGGACGACCGGCATTGTCCTGGGCATTGTCGCCGCGATCCGGCTGGCCGCCTTGCTGGGCATTCCGCTTCTCATCTCGGCGCATCCGATCAGCCACGGTCCGCTGGTCGGGCAGTTCGCCGGAGCTACGTTGGTGGCGACGTTCTTCGCGTTGTATGCGCACTCCGACCTGGTCACGATCGCGTTCGCGGCGGCGGCCGGCTTTACGGCCTGGGGAATATACGCGCTATTCCTCTACGTTGGCGCCGATGTAGCGGCCGCCAGTGCCGCCGGCGCGATGGTTGCCGCGCTAGGGGCGGCGATCGCGAGGAGGCGGACTCATGTTCCGGCCTTCGGCCTGATCAGTGCCGCGATCCTGCCACTGGTTCCCGGCTTGTCGTTGTATGACGGGCTCCTCCAGGTGATCGGTACGCCGACCCGATCCGCCGCACCGGCGCTGGGCGCGGCGACTCTCTTCGCCGCCCTGGGTACGGCACTCAGCATCGCGGCGGGTACCA
>DASYAT010000250.1:0-16076 GCA_036501205.1 Streptosporangiaceae bacterium
CCCGGGCCCGGCCATCAACCTGAATCCGTCCCGCAGCTCGCTCAGGACCGCGGTTATCCGGCGCGCTCCGGCTCGCAGTCTCGCGGTATCGCCGCTGGTCTTGATCACCAGCAGGAGTATCGCCGAGGCCACGAAACTGACCGCGTCAGCTACGGTTACCGCCGCGACCGCGCCGATCGCCGCGATGATCCCGCCCAGTGCCGATCCGGTCAACCGGGCCAGGTCGCTGACCTGCCCGTTCAGCGCGTTGGCGACCAGCAGCTGATCATCAGGTACGAGGCGGGGAACGATCGCCTGCTCGGCGGGGGAGAAGAACTGCTGGACCGCTCCCTCCCACAGCAGCACGACGAAGACGATCCAGACCTGCCCGGCGCTCCGGACGGCGAGCAGCGGCAGCAACCCGATGGCCATGAGAAGATCGGCGACGATCATCGTGCGCTTGCGGTCCCAGCGGTCGGCGAACACCCCGGCGACTTGGCCGAGGGCGACCTGGGGCACCACGGCCGACAGCATGGTCAGCGCGGACGCGACTGTCGAGCCGGTCATGGCGTAGACCCGGTAGAGCAGGCCGACCAGCAAGATCCAGTCGCCGGACCGTGAGATCAGCCCGGCGGAAAGCACCAGCCGCAAGTCACGATGGCCGGCCAGCACCCGCCAGGTCGATCGCATCTCAGGCCTCCGGCGCAGGCCGGCCGACCGGAACCGCGAAATAAGCGATGTCGACTGGCGCGGTGCCCGGAGGCTGGTCGGCCGCGTCTGCGGGGTCACGATCGCGGGTATAGCGGCCGACCATCGCCTCGAACTCAGCCGTCAAACTGGCCAGCTCAGCCGCCGTTAGATGCAGGGTGCAGGTCCCGATGCCCGATCCGTCCAGCCAGTCATCTGACCATTCGGACCGGCGTTGCTGCCAGCGGAGGAAATCTTCGAGCACGCGCTCCGCCATGACTTGCTCGAGTACGTCGGTAGCGTCCGCTGCCGCGGTGGTCGGCTGCTTGTCAGGCCAGCGATAAGTCGAGGCGGTCGGCCGCCAGGGACGCTCCCGGTTGTCCTTGCCGGGAACCTGCTCGATGAAGCCGTACTTGGCCAGCTGCCGCAAGTGATGCGAAGCCAGGCCGTGACTGACCTCGACCTCGCGCGCCGCCTCCGCCGTCGTGATCCGCCCCGCCCGGCTGACCGCCGCTAGCAAGTCAAGTCGCAGCGGGTGAGCCAGAGCCCGGATAGCCAGCGGATCCTCAAGCAGCCGCTCGTTCCGCATCGGCTCGTTCCGCATCGACCGGGACTGCTCTGACTCCTGAGACGGTCGCCCGCCCTCAGATTCCAAGGACATGCTTGACATAGTCACTCGGCCGACAGCCGATGTCAAGTAAATGCTTGACATCACGGCTCTGTGCGCCGTGATCGACCGTCAGATTCGAGCTATGCGACCCGCAGCCATTGCGGCGCGCGCCGTCCGTGTCTCACAATGCTCAATCGCCACACCAGTCACACGTGCCTGCCAAAGATCATTTCTGCTTCCGGGTGAATGCGCATATTCACCTTGGAAATCGGGTGTGAATATGCGCATTCACCCGGTCCAAGAATCGCCAGCCCAATCGCAATTTCCTCGCAATCACCATACGCACCATTAGCCACGGCCGAGGGTAAGGATGAGGGGCAGGGCGGTGGTGCGAGAGGCGCAGTGGTGACTGGCCTTGGGGGTCGGCTAGAGCTTGAGGTTGGAGACTGTGCTGGAGCCGGTGCCGGTTGACCAGGTGAAGGTGAAGGGCTCGGGGAATCCTGCGGGGACATGGAAGACGGCGTAGCTGGTGTGGGTTGCGCCAGCGTTGAGGGTGAAGGCGGCGCTCGGATGGTCGGAGCAATAGGTCGCTGCCGAATTAATCGCGGTGCCGTTTGCCAGCGTGACAGACGAGGCGGATGGATCGCTGTCACCTAGGCAGCTCAGGATCTGGGGGAGGCTCGTGGCGTTGTGATAGGTGACATTCACGGTCATGCGATCGTTGCTCAGCTTGATCGTGGTCAAGGTGAGGACCAGGGCGCCGTCATTGGAGATTTGGCGGCCGATAGTGAAATTGCCCCGTGCCGGGGCGTGCGCCGTCGCCGGGGACGGCGAAGAGGCCGTCGAGGGGGAGTGGCCCGCCGGAGGTGGAGTCGCTCCCGGGGTTGAACCGATGTTCATGCCGAGGATGACTGCGGCCGCCACCACCACCACGACGGCAGCAGCCGCAATGGCCAAGTACAGGCCGCGACGCGGGCGGGGGCTGGGGAACTCGGCGGGACCGACAGGGCCTGGTCGCACCGGTCGACTGCGGTCGTCGAGGTGATGGGTGAGCCGGGGCGTCGGTTCTGAATGCGGTGGCGGGGCGGGGTCAGATTGAAGATCCTGGCGCGACAGCGAGGGCCGCTCTGGCGTCGGCCCGGGCTCGCTGGCGGCCAAACTCGTTGTCTCGCCGGAGGCCAGTCCCATGGCGACCGCAAGTTCGCCGACGACCCAGAGGCACGCCTGCTGGGCGAACATCGTGCTGGCGGCGAACGAGGTCGCGACCAGGCGGGTGGCCGTACCGGCGTCCATGCCCTGGGAAACGTGTTCGCGCAGCTTCGAGGCGACGTCTTGTTCGGCGGCGATCACCAGGATCCTGGCGAGTTGCTGATCGTCTGGCAGCAGGTCCTTGATCAGGTTCGACATTCGCGCGGGGTTCGAGAGCAATTCGTCGCCGTGCTCATCGACTAGCTCGGCGAGTGCGGTCCTGATCGCTCCCAGGCGTTCCGGCGCGGTCTCGGTCATCCAGCCGTCCTTTCCGGCCCGCGACGGCCAAAACAGTCATTGATCTCCTGATTTGGCCTCCCATGGTAGTGGCGCTGGCGCGGACCGGCCGTCCGCGCCAGCGCCGTGGCTTTGGCCGAGCGGGAAGCAGGTTTACTCAGTTACTGGCGGGTAGGGAATGGCGGCACTGGGACGGCGATAGGACAACACCATGAACAGAGCGGTGCGGGTACTCACGGTGGCCGGCTGCGGTCTGGCTCTTCTGGGATTCGCCCCGGGGCAGTTTGCCCACGAGCAGAGCGCGGCGCCAGGCAGTGCCGTGTCCTCGGTCAAGAGATGCTCGACGGCTCCGGCCGGCAACGCGTTCTATGTTCCGCCGAAGAAACTGCCGCCGGGTCCGCACGGCACGGTGATCCGGTGCCGCCCGGTCACCCCACCTGTTCCTGGCGCCCGCGCCTGGCAGATTCTCTACTTGTCGACGACCGTGTCCGGCGCCCGTACCGCCGTGTCCGGGACGGTGCTGGTGCCAACGGCCGCTCACGCCGGCGCGCGTCCGGTTGTCGCCTACGCGTCGGGTACCCAGGGCTGGGGTGATCAGTGCGCGCCGTCCCGCGAGATGGTGAGCGGCAGCTTTGACGAGCAGTTCGCGGTGAACAACCTGCTGGCGCAGGGCTGGGCGGTCGCGGTGACCGACTATCCAGGGCTCGGCACGCCCGGAGGCGAGCAGTACTCGGTAGGGATCGCGGAAGGCAAGGCGGTCCTGGACGTGCTGCGGGCGGCGACGTTGCTGCCCGGCGCCGGCCTGACCGCCAAGGCGCCGACCGCGATCGAGGGCTACTCCCAGGGCGGCGGTGCGGCGGGCTGGGCGGCTGAGCTGTTGTCCTCCTACGCGCCCGTGCTGCGGTTGCGCGGGGTGGCGATGGGCGGGACTCCCGCCAACCTGCGGGCGGTCGCGAACAACGTCAACGGGAGCGCCTTCTTCGCGTTCCTCGGCGGGGCCGCGCTCGGATTCGACGCCGCCTACCCGGCGAGGCATCTGCTCAGCGATCTCACGACGGCCGGGCGGACCGCGCTGGGCAAGCTCGGCACGATGTGCCAGGAGCAGGCGCTGGCGACCTATGCGGGCAAGCGGATTCAGGATTACACCACCGGCGGGATCGACCCGATGGGGGAGACCAGATGGCAGCGGGTACTGAACGCCAATGACCTCGGCACCATCGCGCCGCGCGTGCCGGTGCTGCAGTACCACGGCCGGGCCGACGAGGTCATCCCGTGGAAGGTCGAAGCGGCGCTACACCGCCAGTGGTGCAAGAAGGGCGTGAAAACTCAGCTTGCCAGCTATCCCGGCGAGCACGTGACGACGCAGGTCGAAGCCCAGACCCAGGTGGTCAGCTGGCTCAAAGCCCGGCTCGCAGGCAACCCGGCCCCAACCAACTGCTAGCCTGACCAACTGCTAGCGCGGACGCTCCTTGACCCCGGCTGCCAGCAGTTCGACGACCTCAGCGATCCGCACCGGCCGCAACTCTGGCCGGCGGACGGTCGCGTCGATCCAGCGCAGATAGGCGCGGCGATAGAACTGGGCCAGCGTGTCATAGAAGTCGGCGGCGGCCGGATCGGCCGCAAGCGCGGCCGCGAAGTCATCGGGTAGGTCCTGGCGCAGCGGACCTTCCGGCGCGATCCTCACGACGATTTCAGCGCCATCGGCAACGCCCGCGTCGCGCATCCACATCGCGCCGAGGGTGAGCACCCATCCGCTGCTGTCGCGCACGATCGAACCGCGGATATGGCGGCCATCGATCTTCCCGCCGACTAGGTGCTCCTTCTTCGCCCCCCAGGCCGCATCCGGATCAAAAGGCACCTGGATCACTCCGCGCCCGCGAGCATCGGCGGTGACGTGAGCCTTGAATCGCTGAACGCGCGCAGCGTCCGTCGCCATGGTCAGCGACCTCCGGGCGGTGCGATTTGTGCCGCGTCCGCTGACGTCATGGAAAATCCGCTGGCGTTAGTCCCGTGTGTGTACAAACCTACGGCTGTGCAATTGCCGGAACTCGGGCAATCGACAACCCCGCCACCGGCCCAGATTCCATTCTGCTGGGTAGACCGCACGCCGCCCGGCAGCGTGATCTCGCTCGCCCGGGTCCATTTGCCGTCCGTGAGGACCGCCGCCATCATCAGCGACCCGTGGCTTCTGTTGGTGTAGTTGCCCGCAGCCAGGCAAGTACCCGGCTTGGTGCAGGTCACTGACTCTAGCTGCAGGTGCGATAGCCGGGCGGTGTTGGCCGGCACGACGGTTACCCGCACCGGTCGCCGCCATCGTCCGCCGGCCTCGGTGACGGCGAAGGACGAGGAGTTGTCCTCGCGTGATGAATAGGTACCCACGGCGACGCAGCTGCCGACGCCAGGACAGCTGATCGACGCGAGCCTGAAGTCTCCGAACCTCGAGTCATCGGCCGGGACACCGACCTCGGCGGCGCGCCACCGGCTCGCGGACTGAGTGATTACCATCGCGGCGCCAAACCCTGTCCGCGTGTCGTACTGACCGCCGGCCACGCACCTTCCGACAGCAGGGCACGACAGCGTGTTGACCGCCAGGTCGAGGTCTGGCCTGGCGTTCGCTGGCAGGGGGAGTCTATGAGCCCGACCCACCGGCCATGCGACTCGGTAATCACCATCGGCAGGGCATGCTCGCTCCGATTGTCATAGCCGCCGACAGCCACGCAGGAACCGCGGGCGAGGCAGCTGACGGCATTGAGCTCGGCCCTTGGCTTTCCAAATCGCGAAGGTGCGGGCGGGCTAGGCACCGTCGCGTGGTGCCAGCGCCCGCGAGTCTCCACCGCGATGAACGCTTGCGCGACGCCGGTGGGCAGGTAGCTATATCCGCCGACCGCGACACAATCGCCCGGGTCGGTGCAGTCGATCGAATCGACCCACGAGGTGTATACCGAGGCGTTCGACGGCAGCCGCACCTCTGTCGCCCGGGACCACTTACCGTTTTCCGATTGCGCGACCATCGGCTCGGTCCGTTTCGCCTTATCCAGGTAGCGGCCGCCCGCCGCGCAAAATCCGGCCGTCGGGCAGTTCACGGTTAGGAAAAATGAACCTGAGATTGCGGAGGCGTTGGTCGGCGCTGCGACGACAACGCTTGCGTCAAGCTTCGGGGAAGTCCCGGCGAAGGCAGGTCCGGCGAAAGAGGCCGTGCTTACTGCCATGACAATCGCATAAGCCCAGCGCGCGCCAGCCTTCATGGCCTTTACTCCTGGCTCTCGGCGACAAGGGGCGTCGATCATTGGTCACAGTACGCTGAGCCTCACTGTTCCAGCTACCTGGAGGCACTACACCGCGGACTACATTCTCGAGCGCGCCTACGCCCGGCAACTCGTGTCCTACCCGGTCGTCGCCGACCATTCGTTCGCAGCGCCGGGCTGGGTCAAAGACACCACGCCGGCACCTGACGTTGCTACCAAGGTGCCTACCACCGGCGACGGAGGCATCACTGACGGCGGGAAGGTCTACACGTTCCACCTCAGGAAGGGCGTCGACTGGAATACCAAACCGGCCCGCCAGGTGACTGCCGCCGACTTCGTCAGGGAATTCAAGGCCTTCTGCAATCCGGCACCCGGCGGATTCGTCGGAAACCTGAGCTATTACGCGGCCACAATTGCCGGGATGAGAATGTACTGCAAGGCTGAGGAAGCGTTCTTCAACAAGCCGAAACATCACGTCACCGCCGCTAACGTGGCGAGATTCCAGAACACGCACGGCATCTCAGGGATCATCGCGTTGAATCCGCTGACAATCCGCTTCCGGCTGCTCAGGCCGGCTGGCGATTTCCTCTACTTTCTCGCGGTGCCGTTCGCATCCGCCCAGCCAGTCGAATACGACCGGTATCTGCCGAACAGCCTTCAGCTCGATCAGCATACGATCTCCGATGGCCCGTACCAGATCACCTCGTATGTGCCGGGCAGGTCGATCGTCCTGAAAAGGAATCGGGCCTGGCATCAGTCAGCCGATCCGATCAGGCATCAATACGTCAGCAAGATCTCCGTCACCATCGGCATCACCTCCACCTCGACCGAAATCAGCGATCTGAGGCATGGCCGGTATGACCTCATGGATGACCTGAGCGTGCCGGTAAAGGCGATACCTCGCCTGCGCAAGGACGCCGGCTTTCGCATCTGGCCCAGCAACTCGATCATCCCGTACCTGACGTTCAACTTGCGCAGCCCTAACGCCAGGCACGCGATCGGCAACCTTGATGTCAGGAAGGCGATCGAATTCGGCGTCAACAAGATGGCCGTGTCGCGGATTCTCGGCGGACCCGCGGTTGCGCCGGTTCTGAACTCTGCCCAGCCGCCAGGAAACCTTGGCTTCGTTCCAGGGAGTCCGTACCCGAGCCCAGGAAATAGAGGAAGCGTCGCCAAATGTAAGGCTGAGCTAGCCCGTAGCGGCCACGGCAAGAGCCTGGTTCTGAACTACGCGTACATCAACCAACCCGATCAGGCGGCTATCTTCCGCGCGATCAAGGCTAGCCTCCAGCCGTGCGGCATTCACCTGAAGGGCCACCCGAGTTCGGGGTCTGCGTTCTTTATCGACCTCGGCAATGCCCCCGTTAACAACTTGCCGGGAACCTTCGACCTGGCCACGCCAGGCTGGCTGCCGGACTGGTTCGGTGACAACGGCCGCACGGTGCTTGATCCGCTATTCCGTACTCACTGCGTTCTCAACACCAACAATTACGGTTGTTACAGCAACCGCAAGGTCGACCGGCTGATGACCGAAGCGGAAACCGCCACCTCATACGCCAAGGCCGGGCTCGATTGGACCCAGGCCGAAAAGCAGATCATGGCTGACGCTGCGGTCGTGCCGCTCATCGACGGCCAGAGCCCAATCCTGGCAAGCAGTCGCGTCCGCGAGGCCGACCTGCCCGGCGGCATCGTCTTCGCGCCGAATATCGGCGGACCCGACGTGACCAATCTCTGGGTGAAGAAGCGCTAAGTGCGACCGGACTAGCAGCGAGCGAGCTTGCGGCCCGGGAGTTGCCTTGGCACCGGCGTCCTGGCCGGCGTCGGCTTCAGGCCGGACGGTGCGGGTCGATCCGGGACTTCCTGGCGCAGTACCCGCTGATGCGCGGCGAGTAACTCAGAGCCAGGCCGGACGCCAAGCTGCTCGCCGAGTCGACGGCGCACCTCATCGAAGACGGTCAGCGCGGCCGCCTGCTGACCGCCGCCGGCCAGCGCGATCATCAGCCGCGCGTGCGCCTTCTCGTTCAGCGGCTCGGCCGCGGTCAGCTCGCGCAGCCTGGGCAGGACCAGGTCGGGCTGGTCGGCCGCCGAGGCTGCCTCAGTGAAGCTGATGATCAGGTCGACCCGGCGCTGGCGCAGGCTGACCACGGCGGGGTGCGCGTGCAGGAGATCGAGATCGGCCAGCGGTTCGGCCCGCCAGAGACCGAGTGCGCTGGCGTAGCCGTCGCAGGCCCCGGTAAGGTCACCGGCCGCGTGGGCTTGGAAGGCCTGACTCGCGAGCGCGTCGAAGTCGGCCAGGTCGAGCTGGCTGCCCCACAGCAGCAACTGGTAGCTGGCTCCCGTCGAGGCGAGTAGCGGCGCCGGGGCGAGCGAGCGGCGCAGGCGGCTGATGTAGACCTGGACCAGGTGGACCGCGGTCGAAGGCGCCGCTTCACCCCACAGGGCGTCGATGATCGTAGCCCGGTGCACGAGCCGGTCGGGCGTCAGCGCGAGTAGCCCCAGCACGGCCCGCTGCCTGGGACCGCCGAGACTGATCCGGGCGCCGTCTCGCCAGGCGGTCACCGGGCCTAGCACGCCGAGCCGGATGCCAGGGACTCCGGGATCGGCCGACACCAGGCGAGTTCGCCCGCGCGCAGCGCGGGCGAACTCACTCGCGCGCTGTTCGTCCAGGTCAAGGGCATCGACTAGACGCTGGACCGATTCGTCGTGCAGCCGCGCCGTGCGCCGCTGCTCCAGGTCCCTGATCACCCCGATGCTGACCCCGGCCGAGTCGGCGAGCTGCCGCTGGCTCAATCCCGCCGCCTGGCGATATTGCCTGATTAGCTCCGCCGCGTGTCGCTGCACGATCGATGCACGGTCGCCGGACGGCAATGGTTCAAATTCCTGCAGCCCGAGAGCGGGATCGCGGCCCGGCGGGTCGGCCGTCTGGCTTGACGGGTGCCGGCAAGTTGGGGGCGTGATGGGCGAAATGCCCATAAGATTGGCGTATGAGCAGTGAGCCGCTCGCGCCGTTCGACCGTGGGAAGCCGAACATCGCGCGCGCCTACGACTTCTTCCTGGGCGGGAAGGACAACTTCGCGGCAGACCGGGAGTTGGCGGCGAAGATTCTCGCGGTCTATCCGCTGACTGAGGTGCTGGTCAGGGAGAACCGGGCGTTCCTGGCCAGGGCGGTCGACTTCGTGAGCCGGCAGGGCATCACGCAGTTTATCGACATCGGTTCCGGCCTGCCCACGACGCCCAATACGCACGAGGTGGCCGGCAAGGTCAATCCAGATGCGCGGGTGACGTACGTGGACAACGACCCGGTTGTCCTGTCGCACGCCCGGGCGCTGTTGGCCGCCGCAGGCAGGGTGGATGCGGTGGCCGGGGATCTGCGGGATCCGGACGCGGTTCTGGCGAGCGTGCGGCAGGCCGGGATGATCGATTTGGACCAGCCGGTCTGCGTGATCCTGGGCATGATCTTGCACTTCTTCGACCAGGCCGAAGCCGATAATGTCACGGCCGAGCTGGTGCGCACCATTGTGCCTGGCAGCTTCATGATCATGTCTACCGGCGTCAACAATGACACCCCCGAGCTGGCCGATCGTTTCGGGTCCACCTATAACGCCGCCACCGTCCATTCCTTTGACCGCAAGATCGTCGCCGGGCACTTCGCGGGACTGGAGCTGGTCGAGCCCGGACTGACTGAGGTTCGTAACTGGCGGCCAGAGTTTTCTCTGGACGAGACGGAGATCAGGCCGGGCGACATCCTCGGCGGGGTCGGCCGCAAGCTCGCTTGATCTCACCTCGCTTGATTTCGCCTCGATTGGCTGGCGGCAGTCGTTTACCGGGTACCGCGCCGGGTAGCGGACACCTAATTCAGCGCAGCCGCAGTAGCGCGGACGCGTGGATCGAGGTGATCCAAGTGCCCTGGTGGGGAGACGTACTCTTCCTGATCGTGGCAGGCATCGCGGTATGGGGGTTTATTTCGCTGGTCGGCTTCCGAACGCAGACGCTGACCCGCAAGACGTGGCGCACCGCCGAGAACCTGTACCCCGAATACGCCGACTCGACCCGGCGGCAACGCCGGTATGCGCGAGAACACGGCGGTGAGTGGCGCGAAGGCGACTCGGCCGGGAATGAACCTCCGCCGCAGCCCTCGTCCCCGCCCCCGCCGGCAGACGGCACTGAAACCTAACGCCTAGCCGAGCACGGGCCCGCTCTTGTCAGGGCGAGCCCGGAGTGATCGGCTTGGGTGGTGACTCGGTCCCTGGCGGTCGCGGGCGCGGCTGACTACTTCGACTCCGGTGGCTTCCTGGCCGATGTGGCCCGCCGGGTGGCGTTCCGCACTGAGACCGCAGTTCCCGCGCGGCGCCCTGACCTGCTGGCTTACCTGGAGCAGGAGATGGTTCCGGTCGCCCGGCGGCTCGGGGCGGAGCCGCAGGTGCTGGACAACCCCGATCCTGGCGGCGGGCCGTTCCTCGTCGCGCGCAGAGTCGAGGGGCCGCGGTTGCCGACCGTGCTGACCTACGGCCACGCCGACGTCGTCCTGGCCGAAGAGCATCGCTGGCGCACCGGGCTTGATCCGTGGCGGGTGACGGTCGAGCAGGACCGGTGGTACGGGCGCGGCACGGCGGACAACAAGGGCCAGCACACGATCAACCTGGCCGCGCTCGAGCAGGTGCTTGGTGCGCGCGGAGGCCATCTCGGCTTCAACCTGACGATCCTGATCGAGACGAGCGAGGAGTCCGGTTCGCCGGGACTGGGGGAGTTCTGCGCCCGGCATCGCGACGACCTGGCCGCCGACGTCCTTATTGGTTCTGACGGACCGAGGGTGGCGGCCGGGCGGCCGACCGTGTTTCTCGGCACTCGCGGCTCGGCGTGGTTCACGCTGCGGGTGCCGCTGCGCGAGCGGTCCTATCACTCAGGGAACTGGGGCGGGGCCCTGCGTAACCCGGCCACGGTGCTGGCCGGCGCGATCAGTTGCCTGGTCGATGGCCGGGGCAAGATCTTGATCCCCGGCCTGCGCCCGCCGCCGATCCCTGACTCGGTCCGGGCCGCGCTGGCGACGATCGAGGTCGGCACCGATCCTGGCGATCCTGACGTCGACGAGGGCTGGGGCGAGCCCGGCCTGACCGCCGCCGAGCGGATCGTGGGGTGGAACACCCTGGAGGTCCTGTCGATGGCGGCCGGGAATCCGGACACCCCGGTCAACGCCATTCCCGGGTCCGCGCACGCGCACTGCCAGCTCCGGTTCGTGGTCGGCACCGATGTCGCGAACCTGGCCACGGCGGTGCGCGCCTGGCTCGACCAGCACGGATTCTCGATGGTCAGCGTCGAACCTGGCGGTGTCATGGGGGCCTCGCGCACCGATCCCGATCACCCTTGGGTCCAGTTCACGATCGATCGCCTGCGTCAGGACGCCGGCGTCGAGCCGGCGCTGCTGCCCAACCTCGGGGGCAGCTTGCCCAACGACGCGTTCACCGACGAACTGGGCCTGCCGACGATCTGGATCCCGCACTCCTACCCGGCCTGCGCCCAGCACGCCCCGGACGAGCACCTGCTCGCCCCGCTGGCCAGGCAGGCGCTGCAACTGATGGCGGCACTGTTCTGGGACATTGGCGAAACGGAAGGTCCGCCGGCCCGGCGGCTGGAAAAGGAGAGATCGTGACCATACGCGACGAGGCGACCGCGATAGCCGATGACCTGGCCGAGCTTAGGCACGCGCTGCACGCCGAGCCCGAGATCGGCTATGACCTGCCGAAAACCCAGCGTAAGGTGCTCGACGCGCTTGATGGCCTGCCGCTGGAGATCAGCACTGGTGACAAGCTCACCTCAGTGACCGCGGTGCTGCGCGGCGGGCGGCCAGGGCCGGTCGTGTTGCTGCGCGGCGACATGGACGCGCTGCCCATCACTGAGGCGACGGGGGAGCCGTTCACCTCCCGGATCGATGGCGCGATGCATGCCTGCGGTCACGACCTGCACACCACGATGCTGGCCGGAGCCGCCCGGTTGCTGTCGGCCCGGCAGGCCGAGCTGCCCGGCAGCGTGATCTTCATGTTCCAGCCTGCCGAAGAGGGTGGCGGCGGGGCCAAGATGATGATCGACGAGGGCGTGCTCGACGCGGCCGGTGCGCGCCCGGTCGCCGCCTACGCACTGCACGTGTTTTCCACCCTGCTCCCGCACGGGGTATTCGCGGTCAGGCCCGGTCCGATCCTGGCCGGCTCGGACGCGATAGACGTTACGGTCCGCGGTCGCGGTGGGCACGCCTCGTCACCGCACAGCAGCGCCGACCCGATCCCGGCGGCCTGCGAGATGGTCACCGCCCTGCAGACGCTCGTCACCCGCCGGTTCGACGTCTTCGATCCGGTCGTCGTCACGGTCGGCGCCATCCACGCCGGAACGGCGCGCAACATCATCCCCGACGAGGCCACCTTCCTGGCCACCGCGCGGTCCTTCAGCCCCGAGGCCAGGTCTGCGCTGAAAGAGCACATGATCCGGCTCTTCGAGGGAATCGCCCTCGCCCACGGCCTGACCGTCGAGGTGAACTACGCCGAGGGCTACCCGGTGACCGCGAACGACCCTCGGCAGGCCGCCTTCACTACCGCCACGGTGACCGAGCTCTTCGGGGCCGAGCGCTCGGCAGAACTTCCGAATCCGCTCACCGGCTCCGAGGATTTCTCGTTCGTCCTGCAGCAGGTGCCCGGCGCGTTCATCATGCTCGGCGCCTGCCGGCCCGGCACCGACCACGAGCCCGCGCCCGGCAATCATTCCGCTCTGGCCACCTTCGACGACGGGGTGCTCGCGGACGGGACCGCCCTGTACACGGAGCTGGCGCTGCGCCGACTGACTGGGAGCTAGGCGCTTGCCGCTACCGGGTCGAGCGCCGGCACGAGAATCACCGCGAGTACCGCCGCGATAGCGGTTGCGATGCTGGCGATCGTGACCAAGCCGCTGAGCTGGATGGCCTGCGCCAGTACCGGGCCGGCCACCGCTCCGGCCAGCGTCGCCGCCGCTTCGCTGGCCAGGAAGACGGCGCTGATCCGGCCGAGGGCTGCGTTAGGTATCACTCGCTGCACTGTGGTTTGCGTGATGTCCAGGGCCAGGGAGCCGAACATCCCGACCGCGACGGCGGAGGGCAGGGCGGCGGATAGTGAAGTCGAATGGAAGAGCAGCAGGTAGCCGATTGCCGTAGCGCCGAGGGCGAAAAACTCCAGGTACCGAGGGGCGAACCGGTCGAGCGTGAGCTTCAGAACCGGCGCTCCGAGCAGATACCCGACGCCAAGCGCCGCGAACAGCAGCCCAGTGGCTCGGCTGCCGCCAAGTTGCCGGATCCCGAAGGGGACCACAACCGCCGTGAGCGAGGCGTTCGCGGCAAGAAAAACCACCCAGACGGGCAGTAGCGCGCGAGCGACCGGATCGCGCGACAGGACGCCGATGCCGCTGCGCAACTCAGCCAGGATCGCAGGAACGCCGGAACCTCGGCCGGTGTCTTTCTCGCTCTTCTCGCGGGTGGTCATCAGGATGGCGATGGCCGCCACCAGGTAGCTGAGCACGTCAGCGACGATCAGCACCTGGATCCCGAGCGTGGCGAGAAGGATCCCGCCGAGCGGTCCGCCCAGGACCCCGACCAGCCCGCTGCTCACCGCGTTCAGTGAGTTGGCGCTGGTCAACTCCGGGCCGGTGCCGACAATGGCGGGAGTTCTGGCCTGCTGGGCCGGGATCGCGAAGGTGGTGGCAGCGCTCTCGGCGATCAGCGCGGCGTAGAAGACCCAGTAGTGACTGGGAGCCAGACCCAGCAGCATGGCCGCGACCACCAGGGCACGGAAGAAGTTCGCGGCTATCAGAAGGGATCGCCGGTTCCAGCGATCGGTGAGTACTCCGGCGACCGGGCCAAGGCACAGTGCCGGAAAGTACTCGGCCGCCAGCGTGAGCCCGGTCGCGGCCAGCGACTTCGTCACTAAGAAAACATGTGCCGGTACCGCGAGGACCAGCAGCCACGACCCGAGAGCACTGATCGTCCCGCCGATCCACAGCAGCCGGAAGTCGCGAAGGCGCAGTACCTTGAGCACGGCTTCTCCTTCTAAGGATCAACCAGATATTCTGGTGTGACAGTCAATCTGATAACACTTCTATCAGAACAGGTGCTGTGGTGGATGGTCAAGAGATCGGCAGGCAGCTTCGCGCGCGGCGGGCCGCTGCTGGGCGCACCGTCGCCTCGGTGGCCATGGACGCTGGCCTGTCCGTCCCGTACGTCGCCAATCTGGAGAACGGGCGCGGCAATCCGACCCTCAGCGCGCTAAGCCGGCTGGCCACGGCGCTCGACACCGAACTGGCCGTTTCGCTGGATTCCGCCGATCCGGATGCAGGCGCGCGAACCCGGCTCGCCGCGGAGATGCCGCAGTCGCTGGTCAGGTTCGGCCGGACCCGCCGGTTCAGGGCGGCAGCAGAAATGTTGTCTCGTGAGCTCGCCATTGAGCCCGACGAACTCGCTGCCCAGCTGCTCACCGGCCTGGCCATGGTCGGGACCTGGCTTAGCCGCGACCTCGCCGAGGCAGACTGCTGGCGCCTGCTCGACGCGCTTACGCTGATCGCCCTGACTCCGGGCCGCGACCAGTAAAGCGACGGCTCTAAGGCAGCGCGGCCATCGTGGACCGCGGCATAGGCGCCGGTGCCTCGCCTTCTTCGTGCACGTCAGGATTCGCGAGTCGCCATAGCTGCCGCCTCGTGGCTTCCGTGTACGTCACGATGACCGCGGCGATCGCGCCAATGAAGCCCAGCAAGCCGACCCTCGCATCTTGGCCGATTCGCGTGCCGTACGTATGGTTGTTTACTACTTTCTGGAAGGCTGAGTAGGTTACCGACGCGATGGCCAGTATCACGCCGTAGGTGATATTGATCGCGAGGAAGAATCCGGTATCGATGCCTGGCACGAGATCGGCTAGCACGCCGGTCGTGGTGAAGACCGTAGCGACGACAGTCAGGACCGCGCCGATGCTGGTCGCCCAGCTCTGATCGCCGCAGATGTCGTATTCTCGATATTAAGGGCAAAAGTAACCGTATAACTTCGGTCATTTGTCAAAGTTAGGTGCTCGGTTAGGGCAGTCGGGCCGACCAGCGTGATCGCGGTCGGTGCTGGGTCGGCCCATGAATCGGTCGCGAGCGCGAATACTCCCACCGCTAGCAGTAATGCCGGCAATATGGGCAAATGCCTTAAGATCCTGTTCATGTTCGATGACAATAGCCCTTCTTGAATGCAATTGATAGTTACTCCGGCCACATGAGACCCGTAACCCCGACGGGCATCGTTCGACGGCAGGTAAACCGGTTGCCTGGTCTGGGCGTCAATCGAGTACGCCGTCAGATTTGCGGCGGCGGCTGAACTCAGGTCGTGACTGCGGAGGGGCAATTGATGAACGTTTTCTCGTTGCTGGCCAGGATGAAGCGGGGCGCGGCGGCCGCGGGTGTCTGCCTGGCGGTGCTCGGAACCGGGGTTGGCCTGGCCGGTCAGGCGCAGGCGGCGCCGTCGGCAGGTGCGGCCAAGCCCGCCATCCTGGCCGGGGTGTCTTGCGTGCGCCCGTCGTGGTGCATGGCGGTCGGCACGGTCTTCGTCGCCCATGGCGCGACGCAGAGCCTGTCCGAGATCTGGAACGGAACGGCCTGGCACCTGGTGGCCAGCCCATCCGGATCCGGGCTGGGCGGGGTGTCCTGCTCGGCCACCTGGTATTGCCTGGCGCTGGGCACCCAGGGACGGCAGACGCCAGCTTTCAGGTGGAACGGCAGCAAGTGGCTGAAGGTCGCCGAACCGCGCGGCGCGGCCGGGTCGCCGTCATGCGCGAGCCGGTCGAATTGCGTCGTCGGCAACTCCTATGCGGAAAGCGTGCTGACCTGGAACGGGAGCCGGTGGACGAACACGCAGCTGTGCGGTGGCGGTCCATCTTCGCGTTGCATCACCAGCACGTCCTGCGCCGGCGCCTCGCTGTGCATGGCGGTCGGCTGGGGGCTGAACGAGATCTACAACTCGAATGCCAGCGCCCACCTCTGGGACGGCAAGCAGTGGTCTAACTCGTTGCTGCCGAACGCGGAGGACGAAG